>JADGAB010000055.1 GCA_015232245.1 Magnetococcales bacterium
AATCTGGTGATCCCGACGATCCCGCAGGTGGCATTCGCTGGTGGCGGGGCTGTCACCCCACAGGTCACGGAAGTGATGCGGCTCGATCTGTCCACGGACGGTCGCCCATCAGCCTCCATCACCGCACCCCCGGCGGATATCCGTGGGATTGTGAATGCCTTGCGAGAGTACGAACGGAGAATGCGGTGATCAAACTTGGCGACCTGGTTCTGCCCGACTCCCTCCAATGGAAAAACCGCTACGACTGGGCACCCGTAGCCCAGGAGACGGCGCGCACCCTGGGCGGACAGAACGTGGTATGGGGAAGCGCACTGGTTGGGGGCCGCCCCATTGATCTGGAAGCCGAAGGCGATGTGACATGGCTCACCCTCGCCCAGGTGGAAGCGATTCACGCCATGGCCATGCAACCGGGCGGCATGTTCGACCTGGTTCTGGATGACGAGGCCTTCCAGGTGATGTTCCGGCACCAGGACCAGCCAGCCACCTCCTTCACGCCGATTTTCCCGCACGCCAGGTTTTTCAACGGTCTCATCAAATTGATGCAGGTGTGACATGCCAATCGAGAACAATCAAATCAAGTTCATGAAGTCCTTGACCGTCAGCGATGCGGCTGGCAATGGCGGGCGCATGTCCGATTCTGAAGCCGCCAACGGCGTCAAGAACAACGTCTGGCCCGACGTGCCCGCCAGTGAGCGAAAGAACGGCTCCACCAAATATCGCAAAGTCTTCATCAAGATCGCCAACTCGGACAACCTCATGCTCAAGGACGCCCATGTCTTCATCCAAACGCCCACCCCCGCCGGGGACCGGGTGGTGTTTTTCGAGGGCACCCAGCGGGACACGCAATCCGATGTCTCCGGCGTCGCCCAGACCCAGTACGGCAGCGGGTTGTTGAACGCCGATGTGACCACCGGGGCATCGGTCATCACGGTGAATGTGGAAGACCCGACTGACGCAATCTTCAGCCCCGGCCAGATGATCCGCATCTTCAATAAGACCTCGGTGGATGATCTGGTGGGCACGGAGGAGTTCGTCTCCCTCGCCGCTGTCGCCTGGAACGGCAGTCTTGCGACCCTGACCCTGGCGGCAGGCACCACCCTGGCCTACGACTATGTAACCACGAACACGAAAGTGACTTCCGTATATGAAGCTGGGGATGTATGGGCATCTGCCAGCGAATACGCCATTTCGACTGTTGCTGGGACATTTGGCGGGTGGAATGGCACAGGCATTCCACCGGTTTCGCTACTTGAGGCGCGGATTATTGACCACATCGCGGGCATCGAGCAGACCTGGACGCTCACGGTCGGCTATTACGGCCAGGACTTCCAATGCGTTGGCGATACGGTTGGTCCCCTTGGCCAAGGCCAGATGGCAGAAGCGTTTGCGCCAATCAACCCGGCGTACTCTCGGCCCTATTTCACCCTCCCGCCGTCTTTTTGGGGCGGGTCGTGGCAGGCGGGCCAAGTGGTGTCGTTCACCACCCATCCTGCTGCCATCCCAATCTGGGAAAAACGGATCATCCCCCCCGATACGGACTCTCTGGCCGGTGACAAGGTGGTAATCGGTGTCTCTGGGGAGAGCGAGTAAGTGGGCCAAGTTTCGGCAGACCTGCAGATCGATTTCCACTCGTTTGCCCAGGAGTCGGCGTTCGAGTTGGTTGTGGAGGGCACCGATCAGGAGGGCAACAAGCCCGTTACGGTCGAGTATGTCAGCCAAGCCATGCTGTTCATGCAGCTTTGGGCAGAGATCACCTGGCACGGCACCCACGGACTTGAGGTGCTCAAAATGCTGACGCCGGGGCAGAAGCGCGTCAAGGTCTTCTGTCCGCAGGAGATGGACAAGTCGATCAGAATCTTCGTGGATAACGACAAAAGGGCTGTGCGGAGCATGGGCCGTCGCTGCGACACGCTGACAGAGGCGCTCACCTGGAATGGTGAGGTGTGGAAGCCGTTGAGGTATGGCTACAACCGACCGCAGGTGACGATCATCGAGAAAACGACCTTTCGGGATCGACAAGGCGACCTAGTGGCGGATCCAAAATATGACCCAGGAAAAGGCGGGTTCTACACCGCCGGTGAAACCATCGGCGCGCTCGTCGTGCAGTACAAACCGGGGTACTCCCTGTTCAACATCTCCTACGATACCGGCGAGCCAGTCGCATCCCGCGCCCTGTTCGAAGAGATGAAAAAGTGCTGGATCTATGGAGACATCGGCAAGGCATCGGTGCCGCCCGTGCGTCTGGTGGCCATTTCAAACAGGGCGGCGGTCACGGCGCAATTCGAGCGGTTGTTCTGGCCCAAGGGGTTTCCGGGGGTGACGATCGGTTCCCCGGACAAGGGGCTGTATGTGGAGACCCCCGGTACGCGGGAGACCATGACGCAACGGCTGTTTCTGGACGAGAACGATTCCGAGGCGTTCGTTGACCTGAAGAAAACGACCTATATCGAAGGCGCGGACGAAACTGGCAAAAAGTTCAAACTGAGGTTACTGAACCAATGAGCATCGTGCTTGATCTGGGGCCGTTTCAGGAGATCACAAAAATCCAACTCAACAGGTTCTGCTACGGTACGGCGGTGGTGGGACAGGTGGATCTCGGCAGTTGGATCCCTCCAGACCCCCATCCACCAATGGAAGAGATGTTTTATGAGTACGGCATGTGCGTCACGGAAAAAGGATGGCCGGACCCATGGCTCGAATGGCTGCTGGCCATAGAGGCCGCCTATATGCCGAGGTGGCCGGGCGACGTGTTTATATGTCGATTGCGGGTGGACTCCTGGGAGGAAGGAGCGTGGGTCGCTTTTCCAGAGAGGCTGCAAGTTGGCTTCAACAGACGTTGGGGATGGGGCATGGGACAGACCGCCAAGGCCGGTGGCTTGACGGCGTATCTGGATGAGTTGCCTTTTGGCGGGTTTCATCTGTTTGCGCCAGCCATCCATCTGCGACCCACGCCATGGAACGATCAGGCCTCGTACAACCCCATCCAGGCGGCGCGCTATCGATCTTTTTTCCATGGCCAAAGAGTCAGAATTTGGCCGCCGCCATTGAAGACATAGACCCTTGGGCTATTGAAAACTTGAATCGGGGTATCCATCTCATGCTTGTTTACGCAGATCGCATCAAGGAAACCGCAACCGTGACCGGTACCGGGGATTATTTCCTGTCGGGCGCCATCGCCGGATATCGGTGCTTCACCGACCCGTTTGGTGGTGGCGTTATCTCATATTGCGCGGAAAAAGGGAATCAATGGGAGGTCGGTGAAGGGGTACTTGACTGGGGTGCCAACAAAATTTTCCGCACCAATGTGCTTTGCTCATCCAATGACGGCAGTGCCGTCGAATGGGGATCCGGGGCTGTCGTCACGATCTCCAATGTCGTCACCGCCTCGATGCTCCAAAGAGGCGTCAACAACGTCGCCGCGATCATCGGCAAGGCTGGCACCCTGACCGTATCCACGGGGACAACCCGCTGGTATCCCCCGCAGGAGATGACGTTCAGCAGCATTGACGCATGGCTTGGAACCGCGTCTGCCGGTGCGGCGGTCAATTTCACGGTACGGCAGAACGGCAACTATTCTCTCTTCAGCGGCAGCATCGCTGCCGGGAGCAACCGTATGGCCGCCACAGCCATTCCGGCCACGCTCATGAGCGTCAACAGCTGGTTTTCCCTGAACATCACACAGATCGGCACGACGACCGCCGGGGCGGATCTCAACGTCCGGTTCGTGTGATGCCATGGCAATTGCATCTGACGCCATTGCGTCTGTTCCAATCTGCGGCTCAATGGCGGACAGGATCGGTATCGAGTTCCTGGCGGAATGGGCCGACGCGGCGGAACGGCTTGTCATCGCCCTGGAGCAGACGTATGGGTTGCGCCTGGACATCGAACACGGGCAGCGATACGGGAACACGCTGGTTCAGAGACAAAGCGAGCAATCGTATGGCGCGGCGCGTACTGTCGTCGGCCATGAACAGTGCTGGGAGTCGAACGCCATCATCAAAGCTGCGCTCGTGTCTCCCTACGGGACGCAATACCCAATCCTGTGGCTGTCTTTTCCATATGGCGATGCCCCCGTCCAGGCCCAGAACGAGCAACCGATTGGTTTTACGCTGGATGCCGTCCTGTCGCAGGAATGGAGTCTCATGGCGGTGGTGCAGGCACAGTGCGCGCAGACGTGGACGTCCACCACTTCGGTGTTTTCTCAGGGGGCGTTTCCATATGACATCCTCGTCCATGATCCCGTTGTGGCGTCATTGATCCAGATCTGGAATCTTTCAGATGATCGGGCGATCAGGCTTTCTGGCACTGTTGTTCGAGCGTTTCACCTGGGGGAGTTGGTGTGACCGTCGGCTCGATGCTTTCCAGTTCAAGCTCCCAGGCTGCGCAAGACTTCGCGTGGTCTGGCAGGAAATCACAGATTTCCGATCCTCCCGCGTTCGTGTTCGTGTCCGGGTTCACGGTGCAGGACTTGACCTGACGGAAACCCCACAAAAAATGATGCCGTCAAGCCATCGCAAAAATCAAGATTTTGAAAAAAAATAACAGGTGAAACATGAGCATTGCAAACAGCGACATCAAGTACATGAAAGCGCAGATCGTCAGCGACTCCGATGGCAACGGGGGCTGCATGTCCGATGTCGAATCCGCCCCGGGGGTCAAGAACAACGTCTGGCCCGATGTCCCGGCCAGCGAGCGCAAGAACGGCTCCACGAAATACAGAAAAGTGTTCATCAAGATCGCCAATGCGGACAACCTGAAGATGGTGGACGCGCGGATTTTCGTGGACACCCTGACCCCTGGCAACGACCGGATTTTGCTTTTCTCCGGCACCCAGACGGACACGCAAGCGGACGTCTCTGGCGTCTCCCACCAGTATTGCGGGGCCGCCACCCTGGACGCCAACATCCCGGACCAGCAGGGCGCGGGCGGCGCGACCCTGGTGCTGAACACGGAAAACGGCGCGGATGTGATCTTTCGTACCTCTGGCCTGATCCGCATCACCAACAAGACCTCGGTGGACGACTTGGTTGGGACGGAGGAGTTCCTGCGGATCGGCACCACCCCCATCGTCTGGAATGGCTCGACCGCGACCATTGTGCTGCGCCTGGATGCGGTGATCGAGAATGTCTACTCCGCCGCCAACACCAGGGTGTCGTCGGTGATCGAGGCCGGGGATATTTGGGGCAACACGAGCGATTGGCAGATTCTTTCCGCTGCCGGGAAGTATGGCGGATGGAACGGCAGTGGCTCCATTCCCACCCTGCTGACCGATTTGCGCATGGTGAACTCAATCGCCGGGTGCGAGCAGACCTGGACGATGACGTTTTCCAATGCCACGACCTTCTCCTGCGTCGGGGACACGGCGGGATCTGTGGGGGGCGGCACCATCAACGCCGACTTCGCGCCCAACAATGCTGCGTATTCGGCCCCCTATTTCACGCTCGCGTCGGCCTTGTTTTCCGGGACGTGGGCCAACGGGGATGTCCTGCGATTCAAGACTCACCCGGCAGCATACCCGATGTGGGAGAAGCGCATCATTCCGCCGAACACCTCCTCATTGTCTGGCAACAAGGTGATCATCGGGATTTCAGGGGAGAGCGAGTAAATGGCTGAAATTTCAGCAGACCTTCAGGTCAACTTTGGATCGTTCGACAAGGCAACCCCCTTTGAGGTGGTTGTTGATGACACCGGCCTGGTTGGCGACTCTCCGGTCAAGGTGGAATTCTCGCCTGACCTCATCGTCAAGGTCATTTCCTGGGAAGTGGCGGTCTGGCAGGGTGCCAAAGAGGGCATTCCCCCGATCCTGGGCATGGTGGCCCCGGGGACGAAGCGCATCAAGATCTACTGCTCGCTGGCCAATTCGGCATCGATCCAGATTTTCGTCGATGGCGGATCGAGGAGCATCACGTCGAAACGATCCGCCTGGAAGCAGGCTGTCGCCAACCCGACCGCCAGTTCGAGCAATGCCTCTTTTGGAATCGCGAAACCCAAAAACTGGCAGGGAACCCTGGAGACCAAAACGGAAACCGCCAGCACAGGCGTTGCCGGAGTGCTGGGCAGGCGCTACGACCAGATCAGGGAGGCCATTTCCTGGTCAGGCGAGATCCGGAAAAGCCTCCGGTACAACTATGACAGCCTGCATGCGACCGTCATTCACAAAAGCATTTTCCGCAACCGGGCTGGCGACACGATTCCCGCGCCGGTCTACGACCAGGATCATGGCGCGTTCTACACGCAAGAGGAGGCCTTCGGGGCCATCATCGTCGAGTACAGCCCAGGATTTGCCATGATCAACGTCACCTACGACACCGGGGAAAGTGTCGCCGCGCCGGGTGTGTTCGCGGCCATGCAGACGGCCTGGGCCAGGGGCGACATCACCACCGCGCAGATTCCTCCGGTGCAGTTGCTCGTTTTGTCCGACAACGCGGCCGCCGTTGCCTCCTTCAAGAGGGAGTTCTGGCCGAAGGGGTGCCCAGGCATGAAAATCACCGGGCTGCCTGGCCTGAAAGACGAGACCGACAGCCTGTCCGAAATCGAAGGCACCAGGAAAACCGCCACGGAAAAAATCTATCTGGATGAGGCGGACCCGGACGTTTACGTGGAGGTGGAAAAGATCACCTACTTCGAGGCCCAGGACGAGGAGACCAAACGCATCATGAAATTGCGGATGCTCAACCAATGACTCTTCCCGTGATGAAAGCTGGGCCGTTCCAGCAGATCGTTGGCGCGCGACTGGCGCAGGAGGATGCGTTGCTCCCGCTTTTCTGTGTGAGCTATATCACCAGGCGGGTGCTGAACTGGAAGACGGAGGCCACCTCCGGTTATTGGCATCTGGGCACCCTGTATGCCGTAGCCGCGCTGAACGGCACCCTGGGAGGCGATCCCTACAACTACCCTGTGGCCACGCTGACCGCATCCAGCAACGGCAACCTGATGGTCCCCTGGCAACCTCCCTATCTGGACGATTGGCCCGCACAGGTTTGGAATTGGGATGTCTGGCAGGGCGAGCGTGGCTGGTGGTCGGACAGTTGGAACCTCACGGAAAGGTCAGGGCTGTATCCCTGGGTGTACCGCTGGTCCATCTATGGATTCGCGGCGGAACCGGCCATCAGGAACCTTGGCATTCGTCCTTTGAACCGCTTGCACGTGCTGCCCGCCATCAGCGAAGGCCCGGCGATGACGGACGGGCAGAACAACTACGGGATCATCGAAACCATCGACACCAACCAACTGTTCACCCTGGAAGAGTGCCCATCCGCGCGCAAACGGTTCAGGGACCGGGGCGTTCTGGTCGGCCAGGAGGTGACTTTCTCGCTCGGCAACTTCGATTTCGACCCGGATTGCGGCGGACTGGTCGTGAGGATCCTGCACTCCTGCATGATCGAGAACGGCATCGTCACCGTCTACGGTTGGCGCATTCCGGTGCCGGTGTCGTCGTTCCCCCTGACCGGAAGCCTGCCCTTCGTGAAGGCGAAAAAAACGCGCAAGGGCTGGGGATACACCAATCTCTATAACGCCCAAGTTCTCAAGAAAAGCACACTCGAGGTGCTTGGCGCTTACCCATCGTGACACCGGGGAGCTGTAATGTTCGCAACCTACAATTATTCCGCCAATGGAACCCAGCAAAACGTCCTGGACGATCTCATCGCCATCCTGACCGGCGAGACCAACGCCAACAATCTCTCCGCCACCTGCAACAAGGGTGCGACCTCCATCACGGCCACCATTCCCGCCGGTTGGACCCTGCACGACGCCTCTGCGGGAACCGTGACCAAGGTGATCAAGGCTCCCTTGGCCGATGACACCACCCGGTTTAAGTACGTCGGCATCATCGCCGACAACGGCGGCTCCGGTGCCTTGCAGACCAACGTCTGGGAGGCATGGGATGCGGTAAATCATGCCGGGACTAACAAGGCGTATGGCTCCGATGTCAGCAACTCCAGCCAGAGGATGTCGCAGACCTCCGCCGGGAAGTTGCTCGTTTCCGGTACGGTCTACCTCTTCGCCAGCGCCAGATATCTGCTGCTCTGCAGCAACGTCAATGGCAACTGGGGCAGCCCGATCAACAACGGACCCTCCGGCTGTTTCGAACGGAGCCGGTTCTGCCCGTGGGACACGGTCGCCGCAGGCTATCCAACCTTCGTGTTCATCAATCTGGGCGACGTTGCCGCCAGTTCCTACGGATCGAACGCCTACGCGACCAGCCTGATCGACAAAAACCGCGTTGCATATACTGGCTCCACCGCCAGCCTGTACGTCTACGCCGGAACGCTCGGCACGCCGTACTGGCTGTTTCAGTGGTTGAACGGCGCGGATCAGAAGGTGCCGGATGCCGGGTTGGGATTCACGGTGCCTTTCTTCCCGCTGACCCTGGTGAACAACACCTATATGCCCGCGCCCTATGGAGAAATATCCTCCCTGTGTGATGTCTGGGCGATCCCGCAGGGTGTGGCGAACCAGGGAGAAACGATCCAGAAAAATGGCGTCGATTATTTTTGCCTCACGGTGATGAACTCAACCAAGATCTTCGTTGCGCGACGGGAGTAGACAATGCGCGCCGACTACAAATATCTGGCCGGGGCGACAGCGGCCAACATCCTCGATGACATGGTGGCGATCCTGACCGGCGAGACGAATATCGCCAGTCTGTCCGCCAGTTGCAACAAGGGTCTGACCACCATCGAGTCCCAGATTCCCCCTGGGTGGACGCTGCACGACGGGTCCGCCGGGCTGAACGCCAAGGTGATCAAGGCACCCCTGGCGGACGACGCCACCCGCTTCAAGTTCGTCGAGGTCAACACCAACACGGCAGGGTCAATCATCACGAAGGTCTTCGAGGATTACAACGCCACAACCCATGCCGGGACGAACCTCTGCTACAACTCGGACGTCGCCAACAGCAATCAGCGCGTGTCGACCAATACCGCCGGGACGATCCACATTTTTTCCAGCGCCCGGTTTCTGCTGCTGGCCGGGATGTCCAACGGCCAGTGGGGCAGCGGCACCAATGCCGGGCCGTCCGGGTGTTTCGAGCGGACTCGCCAATGCGCCTGGGACACGGTCGCCGCAGGGTGGCCGCCGTTTCTCTTTTGCAATCTGGGCGATCTAGCCGCCACCAGCAACGGGCTTGCCGCTTATGCTCCCCGCTACATGGACCGGACAAAAACAACGCTCTCCGGGTCGTCCGCGCCATTGTACGGCTACACCGGGCCGTTCGGCTCGGACGGCTCCCCATCGTCGGTCGCATGGATGTTTACCCAGTTGAGCGGAGCGTTCCAGAGGGTGCCAGATGAAACCGGGGGGTACGTCACGCCTTTCTTCCCGATCTCCTTCTTGAACTACGCCACGATGCCCGAACCCTACGGGGAGATCTCCTCGCTCTGCGATATCTGGGCTTTGCCCCAGGGCGTGGCCGCCAATCTCGACGTTCTCCAGAAAGGCGGCCTCGATTTCATCTGCCTCCAGGCATCCACCTCATCCAAAATCTTTGCGATCCGAAAAGGATAACCCAAATGAACGCCAAATACACCTATCTGGCCGGGGCGACGGCGGCCAACATTCTTGCCGATCTGGTGGCCATTCTGACCAGCGAGACCAACGTCAACAACCTCTCCGCCAGTTGCAACAAGCCCTTCACCACCATCGAGTCCATCACGGCAGCCGGGTGGACACTGCATGACGCCGCAGCCGGAACGAACGCCAAATGCCTCAGGGCACCCCTGGCCGACGATGCCGCGACCTTCAAATACGTCGTGATCGACACCAACACCGCCGGATACGTCATCACCAAGGTCTACGAGACATGGAACGCTTCCACCCATGTCGGCACCAATCTGGCCTTCAACTCCGATGTCGTCGGCTACCAGCAAAGGGTCTCCACCACGGTGGCCGGTAGCATCTATCTCTTTGCCACTGCCCGGTTCATGCTGCTGGCGAGTCTCTATTCCGGCCAGTGGGGAAGCATCACCAATTCTGGGCCATCCGGGTGTTTCGAGAGAACCCGGCAATGCGCCTGGGACACTGTCGCCGCAGGGTGGCCCCCATTTCTGTTCTGCAATCTTGGCGATCTTGCGGCAATCAGTGATGGATTGAGTGCCTATGCCCCCAGATACATGGACCGAGCGCGTACCACTCTTTCCGGGTCGTCTGCGCCACTTTACGGATACACCGGGCCGTTTGGCGCGGATGCCTCAAAGCCTTCTGTCTATCGGATGTTTACCCAGTTGAGTGGCGTTTCTCAAAGGGTGCCAGACGAAACCGGGGGGTACGTCATACCATTTTATCCGATCACGTTCTTGAACTACGCCACAATGCCCGAACCATACGGGGAGATCTCTTCTCTCTGCGATGTCTGGGCACTACCCCAAGGTGTCGCCGCCAATCTTGACGTGCTTCAAAAAGGTGGCCTCGATTTCATCTGTCTTCAAGGGTCAACAACAACCAAAATGTTTGCTGTCCGCAAAGGATAAAAACAATGAATTCAAAATACACTTATCTGGCCGGTGCGACTGCGGCCAACATCCTGGCCGATCTGGTGGCCATTCTGACCGGCGAGACCAATGTCAACAATCTCTCTGCCAGTTGCAACAAGGCTTTCACCACCATCGAGTCCATCACGGCAGCCGGGTGGATTCTACATGACGGGACGGCTGGCACGAACGCCAAAACCCTGAAAGCCCCACTGGCCGACGATGCCGCCACCTTCAAATATGTAACGCTGGACACCAACACAGCCGGATATACAATTACCAAAATTTACGAAACCTGGAACGCCACCACCCACGTCGGCACCAATCTGGCGTTCAACTCCGATGTTGTCGGATACCAGCAGAGGGTGTCAACGACTGTTTCGGGTGTCATCTATATTTTTGCAACTGCCCGGTTTATGCTGCTCGCCAGTTTGTACAGCGGACTTTGGGGCAGCAGCACCAACGCTGGGCCGTCCGGGTGTTTCGAGAGAACCCGCGCTGGGGCGTGGGATACTGTCACCGCCGGGTGGCCGCCCTATTATTTCTGCTCGTTCGGCGATCTGGCGTCAACAGGCCTTGGTGCATGGTCTCCCAGGATCATGACCCGATCCCAAGCCACGCTCACCGGCACCAACGCTTCCTTCACCGGGCAAGCCGGCCCCATGGGTTCTGTCAGTGCCATGTTCACCGCTCTGGCCACGGTGGACCAAAAAATCCCCGATGAACTGGGTGGCTCGCAAATCCCCATGTTCCCCATAACTTGGATCAGTGCCAGCAACATGCCGGGTCCGTATGGGGAGATGTCAGCAGCTTGCGACATCTGGGCGATCCCTGCGGGTGTGGCCGCCAATCTGGACATCATCAAAAAGGGCGGTGTGGATTATATCGCATTGCAAGCGAATACCGCACAAAAAATGTTCGTAGTCCGAAAGATTTAACGCCATGAATGACCATGAGTGTAGCATCTCGATTAAAAGTCTGACGCCATGAGCATCGGTTCTTCAGTCATTGTTCCGCCAGTAATGTTTGGGGGATTCAACAGCATCAGGGGACGTCTTGGCTCTGGAACGCCATCACAAATTGTCTCAGTTGGCATCGATCAACGCCTGGGAGTTGGTGTGGCGCAGACGCCTGTTGCAGTTGGCATCGATCAACGTGAGGCGGTTGTGTTTCTGCAATCACCCACGGAGAAAGGTGAAAAATCTGGTAACTCCAGAGGGGTCATCATCGGTGGCCAGACGACCGTTATCGCTCCAGAAGGCGAACAAATCACCCAGTATTGGAGTGGATAAAATGCTGACTTTCGCAGATCGTGTCAAAGAAAACGCCACAGCCAATGGCCTGCAGTCCTATACCCTGGCCGGGGCCGCCGTTGGGTTTCAGGGGTTTGCGACGGCATTTGCCAATGGGGCCAGGTTGCAATACTGCGCCGAATCCAGCACCCAATGGGAGGTTGGGGAAGGCACGTTCAACTCTGCCAATGGGACGCTCTCGCGGGATGTCATTCTCTCCTCGTCCAACAACGGGGCCGCCGTGAACTGGCCAGCGGGGTCTGTCAAGATATTCTGCGTTGCCGCGTCGTCGGCCATCCAAAGAAGTGCCAACCGGGGCGTGATCGTCGCCACCACTGGGACTTTGACCGTGATCACTGGCAATGCGCGCTGGTACGCCCAACAACCTATCACATTCGCCTCCATGGACGCCTGGGTTGGGACGACTGGAACAGGCAGCGACATTCAATTCGTCATCAAGAAGAATGGAGTCTTCGCGTTGAACGGCTCAATCGTTGACGGGGCGTTCAGAATGGCACCGACTTCCATCACCTTCGCCATGGCCGCCGAGGATTGGCTTGCGCTGGACATCACCCAGGTCGGGGCAAACACGCCTGGGAAGAATCTCTCTGTCCGTTTGTCGGCCTGATCCATGCTCATCGCCTCCGGCCCTGTAGGTGGTGCGCCAACTGGAGGGCAAGCTGGTAGTACGCGGGTTTCATCAACTCTTGAATCCCCGTATGGGCCAGCCAGGGTTAACTTTTCGCTACTGGACTCGGCATATGGCACCATGTACGCAAAGCGGTGCGTGGACCACCAGTACAGGGATAGCCCAATTGCGTCTTGGTTTGAGCAGCCGATCAGTTATACCGTTGATTCCAAGTTGGATTCAACCTGGACTCTCATGGCCAAGGTGGACGGGCAACATGTGCAGCCGTGGACATCAACCGTGACTGTGGTGTCCTTTTGTACGGAGAGATATTCCTTGCTGGCCAGGGATCCGGTTGTCGCTGTGCATGCCCAGATCTGGAATCTCTCCGATGAACGGGCGATCAGGCTTTCTGGCTCTGCAGTTCGGGCCTTTCACCGTGGGGAGTTGGTATGACCGTCGGATCTGTCATCTCGGCCACGCTCTCCCAGGCTGAGCAAGATTTCGCATGGGCTGGCAGTCTTGAAGTCACGAACCCAGCATCTTTCCAGCGTATCCAGATCGGCGATAACATCGAGTTGGAGCTTGGAGGTGAGGTTTTCTCGCTGATTATCGATAACAAAACAATCGAGCGCGATGGGGTTGGCATGCCCCGGCTTACGGTGTCCGTCATCAGCCCCACGGCCAGATTTACCATACCACGCGCCACCCCATTGGACAAGGTCTGGGACGCGCCCGTGTGGGCCAAAGATGCCGCCGAATCGGCCATTGGAGAGGCCATCCAGTGGGACGCTTCCATGCCAAATTGGCTGATTTCTGGCGGGCGTCTGGCGGTTCATCAGGCGTCTCCCATGGATATTGTAAAAACCATTGTATCATCTGTCGGGGGGCTGGTAGAATCTTTGCCTGATGGAACGTTGCGTGTTCGGCATCGATTTCCTGTGGCGGTTCCGAGTTGGGCGACGGCTGCGGTAGACCACGTGCTGACCGATGAATCGGACAACCTGTCGTGTCGCGAGTCACACATTCTGCGCACCCGTGTCAACAAGGTTTTGGTACGAGGATATTTGCCGACGGGTAGCGGGTTTTTATCGGCAGAGATTGATGCGCGGCCTGATGGCCTGAACCATGGCAGAACCCAATTCTATGGAGGTGATACGGCTCATCTGTTGGTGCATGCGGGGCCTGATGTTGTTTTGACGGATCAGGTTGCGTCTGCCGGAGTAATGTTACCGGGGGGATGGCAGACGATCAGCGTGACGCAGGATCTCGTTTTTAATGGTGTGACGACTGCATCGCTGGACAAACCAGCCATCGGCATCAACTCGGTGATTTGGTTTGGCAGAGATATGGGCGATCTCACCCTGGAGTCGGACAATCGCACCGTTTCTGTCTCAACGGCGGGGGTTGCAATTTGTCGTGTGACATATCGATCCATGGCCAGATCCTGGGGATTATCCGCGCCAACGCTCGTTTCTGGGCTGAATGAGTTTCCAGTTCAGGTGCATTTTTCGGGCGCAACAGGAGAAGTGCTTGGCGCGGGGGAGATCTTCTGCCAGCGGGGCGATAGTGCGTTTCGGGGCGAGGACATCTCTGACCCGCTGCTGACGACTGATGAGGCCAAGCGGTCCCGTGGCCGGGCCGAAATAGACGCCAGTGAGTCGCTCAAGGAGGTTTCTTTGACTTGCTTGCATCGGCCAGGGTTCATGCCGGGCCAACTCGTCGAGGTCCACGATACGCTCATGGGGCAATCCTGGCGGGGAAAAATCACATCCGTGAGCCATTCGGCCCTGGGCAACAAATTGACCACCTCATTGGAGTTGCTGCGGCATGTCCAGTCCATTGTCTGACCTGCGCGAGATGCTGGCCGGACGATCTGCGGTGGCTGGCAGGATCGTCTCGATGACCAATGGCTCGGCGCGGGTGGCCACGGTCCAGGGGGTGGTCGAGGTAGTGCTGGATGGGGGCGGCAAAGTGGGAGACCGGGTCAGCGTGCGGGATGGGCGGGCGATTCGGGTTCAGGATGCGGTGGATGTACCCGTATTTTTTGTCTGATGCGGGTTCAAGGCGCAAGGGTGGTGCCAGTCTTTCGTTTGGTGATGCGGCGGTGCATCGGACTCAACTCGTAGTAGAGGAATCCAGCGCACCACCCGCAATAGCAGGCTCAAGCGGGTTCGCCGCCATTTTCTGCTACGCCATCGCTGTCGTCTCCCGACGATATGCTCCTGCGCTCCCCGAACTGGATATCCGAGTCTACGGCGCGGGACTAAGACGGGGAAGCTGGTCCTCATGTGGCGTATTCCAAACCTGAAAATTCGTAAGCGATCACGGGGCGTGAATGCGACCAACCTGCCTTGACACGATTAATGCAACCATGATAATGACTGTCCAGAAAAGGAACCCTTTGTTTCACAACGGATCGTCATGGCAACCCATTCATCCGATGACGCAACCAAATGGCTCGATAAGTTTCCCTTCTCGAAAAATGACTGGGAGACATCCTCTTCGCCTGTCCGGGAATACGTCCTTGCACAAGACAAGCGGATTGAGGAACTTGAATCCCGACTCAACCAGAATTCCAGCAATTCCAGTCGTCCACCATCCACTGACAACCCTTTCAAAAAAAATGGTCCCCAAGCAATCGGAGGTACCACCCCACTTAAACGTGGACGAACAGAATTTTGTTGACTTTCGTTATTTCAGGCATATCCTAACCAAAAGA
>JADGAB010000056.1 GCA_015232245.1 Magnetococcales bacterium
CGTTTGAGCCGCGGGCGCGCCGGTATCAGGTTGTCTCTGTCACCAGTTCCACGGCATCCAGGAGCCGCCGGGGCCACGGTTGTAATAGGGATAATAGCCGCCGCCGTAAGGGTAATAGCCGCCGTAAGGGTAATAACCGCCGTAAGGGTAATAACCGCCGCCATACGGATAGCCGTACCCCGGATAGCCGTACCCCGGATAGCCATACCCCGGATAGCCGTAATAGGGGTTGCCCCACCAGGCGCTGGCGGTGTCGGGGATTGTCAGGGTCGCCGCGCCCAGTGCGGCAGCCAGACTCAGGGCAAGTGCGCTTTTCTTCATCGCTTGATCCTCCAGTGGCAAGATGAATGACCTGGAAAAAGGGGGGTCCTTTTTCCGCAACAATGCGATTTTAAGCAAGTGATAACAAAACCGACCGTCGATTTCAACCGGTTTTCACGGTCCGGAGCAGAAGAGTCAGTCAGGCAGGGGGAATCATGGATCGGACGGTGGGAGTGGTGCTGGCCGGAGGGCGCTCCAGACGCATGGGAGGCACGGATAAAAGCCTGTTGACCTTTCTGGATCGCCCCCTGTTGCACCGGATCCTGGAGCGCTTCGCCCCCCAGGTGGAGGAACTGCTGCTTAGCGCCAATGGGGAGCTCTCCCGTTTTCAGACCTTTCCCCTGCGGGTGGTGGCGGATCACCGTTCCGGGCAGCCCGGCCCTCTGGCCGGCATCGAGGCGGCCTTTCTCGCCTGTGATGCCGACTGGCTGGTCACGGTTCCGGTGGATCTGCCGTTTCTGCCTCTGGATCTGGTGCAGCGCCTGTGGGCGGCCAAAGGCCCTCTGAATCAGCCCGCGGTGGCCTCCTCCCGGGGACGGATCCATCCGGTCATCGCCCTGTGGCCACGGGCCATCCTGCCCGCCATCCGCGCAGCTCTCGACGCAGAACAACGTCGCATGCTGGATCTGCTGGCGCGTCTCGGTCATCAGATCGTGGAGTTCCCGGCTCTGCCCGATGGACAGGATCCGTTCTTCAACGTCAATGACCCCGCATCCCTGGAACAGGCCCGGCAGTGGATCGCATCCATCTCCTCCGGGACTTTAAGAAAAACATGAGCAAAATCAAAATAAAGCTCATGATGCAATTTTTTGTGGTCATCGTGCTGATGCTCGCCTGCGGTTCCGTGGGCATCTGGTGGCAGCAAAAGAGCCTCAACGAACGCCAGATGTTCCAACTCGTTGAATCCATCCAGGGCACCATCGCCCATGTCCAGCAACAGCAATTGGATATGATGCGTGCCGCCGGCACAGCCATCCGCCGCATCGAAATCCTCAAGGATCGCTTCCGCGCTCTGGACCGCCCCGCCTTGCTGGAAGCCAGTGCCGGATTGTTTCAAGAACTGCGTCAGGAACTGGGCATCACCCATTTTTATTTTCATCGTCCGGATGGGACCAATCTGTTGCGGGTTCATCAGCCGGATTGGTTTGATGACCTCATCGATCGGGAGACCCTGCGACAGGTTCAGGCCGGGGAGCCCTTTGCCGCCGGTCTGGAAATGGGGCCTATGGGCACCCTGGCGCTGCGGCATGTGGTCCCCTGGATGGATGGTGGGCGCTTGTTGGGCTATCTGGAACTGGGCAAGGATATCGATGCCATGCTCGCCGGCATTCGCCAATCCTTTCCGGTGACGGTGCTGTTGTTTTCTGCCCGTTCGGGTCTGACCACTCCGGAATGGCAGGTCTATTCCGACCGGTTGCTGCTCCATCATGACACGCCCAAACCCGAACCGCTCCTGCAACGTCTGGAAAGCCGGTTGCTGGTGGAGGGGCGCTGGCTCGGGTATGCCGAATCCCGGGACGAGGCGTATTTCAATGTGGCCCGCCTGCCATTGCGGGGCCCGACAGGTCAGGAATTAGCGTTTCTGGTGATTCTTCAGGACGCCAGCGGACAGGTGCAGCAATCCCGGTTGGTCATTCTTCTGGCGCTGGGCGCCGGTCTGTTGGGGGGCTTTGGTCTGTTGTTGCTCTTTGGTGGGCTGATCGAACGGCTGGAACGAAAGCTGCAGTTCGAACGTTCCCGCTATGAAAGCGATCTGTTGGCCACCAACGCTCAACTCCTCGACCGGGAAACCGAATTGAGCCTGATCCTGGAACATGCCTTCGAAGGGATCATCACCATCGATGACACAGGACGGGTGGAGGATGTCAATCCGGCCATGGAACAGATGTTCGGCTACTCCCGCGCCCAACTGTTGGGAACCGATCTGGCCGATACCATCATTCCTCCGGCCTATCGTCAGGCGCACCGTGAGGCCATTTTGCGTTGCGCCCAGGAAAAGAATGATGTTAAAAGTTATTTGAAACGTAAAATCGAACTGCAGGGGTTGCGGGCCGATGGGGTGCATGTCGATCTGGAGATCGGACTGAGCGCGATTTCCATCAAGGGGAAACGTCACTATACCGCCATTGTTCATGACATCACCGAACGCAAGCAGTTGCTCAATTCGTTGCGGCAGACCCTGGATGTGGCCGAATCGGTCCACCGGATGAAAAGCGAATTTCTGGCCAACATGAGCCATGAAATCCGTACCCCCATGAATACCATCATCGGCATGACCGATCTGCTGCTCAATACCCGTCCGGGGCCAGCCGAACAACGCCGCGACCTGGAGATCATTCAACAATCCTCCGAGGCGCTGCTGGAACTGATCAACGGCATTCTCGACCTCTCCAAGATCGACGCGGGCATGATCGCTCTGGAAAGGGTGGTCTTCGATCTCTCCGGTCAACTGGAAAGCGCCTGCGAAAGTCTGGCGGTCAAGGCCCATGGCAAGGATCTGGAGCTCTATTGCCGCATCGATGACGCGGTGCCCGGAACCCTGATGGGAGATCCGTTGCGGCTGCGTCAGGTGGTGGTCAATCTGATCAACAACGCCATCAAGTTCACCGACCATGGGGAAGTGGTGTTGCATGTGTGGCGGGAAGATACGGAGTCTCTCGGCAATCCTGGGGGAGAGGAGGAGACGCGGTTGCATTTCACCGTCTCCGACACGGGTGCAGGAGTTCCGGAGGAGAAGCAGGGGGTGATCTTCGAACGGTTCACCCAGGTGGATGGTTCCTTCACCCGCAAGCATGGCGGGACCGGTCTGGGATTGGCGATCTGCAAACAACTGGTGGCCCTCATGGATGGGGATATCTGGCTGGAAAGTGGTCCGGACCAGGGCAGTGTGTTTCATTTCACCGCCCGTTTTGGCGTGGCGGAACGTTTCGCGGTCGGAACCGCCGGACAGGAGGCGGATGAACGTCGTGGCGATGCAAGGAGCGGGGCGCCTTTGGCCGGGATGACGATTCTGGTGGCCGATCCCCATGCCACCGGACGTGGCATCGTGGATGATCTGCTCGGTTCAGCGGGGGCGCGTGTCACCGGGGTCGGGGATCACGACGGTTTGAGTCGGGCGTTGTTTGCGGCCCGTTCCGGCGGACGCTCTCCGGATCTGGTGGTGCTGGATTACGGCCTGCTGCAGACCGAATGCGACAATCTGGCGGAACTGGATCGTTATTGCGCCACCCGTGGCAAGGTGGTCACTCTGGTGCCCGCCACCCTCAAGCCCGATGATCTGGCCTTCCTCGATTGGCTGCCCGGCGGCAACGCGGTGCGCAAACCGGTATGGAAATATCGTTTCCTGAAAGCGGTCCGGCAGGCGCTGGGGTGCGATACGATGGCTGAGACCTGTTGCATCCCGGTTCGACCGGGAAATTGTCGCAATCAGATTTCTCTGGAGATTCTGCTGGTGGAGGATCAACCGGCCTGTCGCAAGGGGGCGGAGCTGATTCTCGAACAGGCCGGACATACGGTGATGTGCGTGACAACTGCCCAGGAGGCACTGGAAAGAGTGGGGGAGCGCTCCTGGGATCTGGTGCTGATGGATTTGCAGTTGCCGGAAATGGGCGGCATCGAGGTGGTCCGGCGGATTCGCGCCATGGATCCCAAGGCAGGGCCAGATCCCCGGGTACCGATCATGGCCGTGACCGCCGCCGCTTCCGCGGATGAGGAGAAATTGTGCCTGGAGGCGGGCATGGAGGGGTATTTGACCAAGCCCTATCGGGCCGGCGAACTGCTGGAAGCCATTGTCAAGGTGGCCAGACGGCGACAGATGTTCAAGAGTCGTCCCGAATCCCTCCACGGCAGCGCGGTGCTGAAACCCGTGGATCTGGATGCGCCGACCTTTGCCCGGAAGGCGGAACAGTTCGCGCAAGAGTCGGGTCGTCATCTGGAGGAGTTGCGTCGCGTTGTCTCGGTGCGAAACGGGGGCATGGAGAGGTTTCTCCAGGGTTTGAGTGACCTGGCCCGGGATGTCGGCGCATGGAAGGTGCCCATTCAGGGCATGCGGCTGCGGGGACATGTGGAACAGCATCATTGGTTGGAAGCCGCGGAAGCCTTGACAAAGCTGGACAGGGTATGTCAGGAAGCCATGGAGGCGTTGCAGGAGCGGATGGCCACCTTCGAGTCGCCTGCCGGATGAGGTTGCCGACCTGTTTTTAGTCGATTGCCTGGATTTTTTTGATTTGTTATGTCAGATTGTGGAAATTGAGCTCTTTTGGGACGATTTTTTCAGTCGTTTGTCAGGATGGGGGAAGTCAGATGGAAAATGAGACCTTGGAAGCAACATCCGAGTCGGATGAATCGGCGGAATGGGCTGTGGAGAACCCCGCGACCAAAGATCGCCTGTCGATCCTGGAGGAGGAGGTGAGGCTGCTCAAGGCTGCGCTGTATACCCTGCCGGGCGCGCTCGAAAAGGAGAAACTGGAGATCCGCAAAAGCCTTGAAGAGTTCAAGGCGACCCAGAAGCGTCTGTCGGATCTGGCCGCCAGCACGGTGCAGTCCAATCAGAAGGTGGAGATTCTGGGGCGACAGGTGGAGGGGGTGAAAAAGGATACCAGTTCCTGGCTGGTGATCAGTATCGTCTGTTTTTCCATATTCTTCGTCATTTCACTCTTCATCAGGGCGGGTTGAGATCCATGGGCGTTCTTTTTTCAGCGAGCGGGGATGGTAAAAATATGGCCAAGGCGCGGGATTCCGTGGACACCGGCCATCTGTTGGAAGAGGAGATCGGTGTGGAGGTCAAGAAGATCCTGCGTTCCGAGATGAGCGGTTCCGTGTCAGCCATGGCCCGCGAATTGTCCGAAGACGAACAGCAGCTCTTTTCCGACTCCTATCTGGGCTCCGCGGTGGAGTTGATGATTCCGTCCGCCGGCAAGGAGCAGCGTTTGATGGAGCCTCCCAGGAAAAAGCAACCCGGGAAGGAAAAGGTTCCCCGGAAACCGGTCAAAGGGAAATCCGTCCGCAAACCGTCCCGCAAAGGTGGCGACGCCGGCAAGAAAAAGCGTTCGTCCCGGGGAAAGAAACGGTGAAACAGGTCGGCGCCCATGTCAGCATCGCCGGCGGGGTGGCCAACGCGCCGGTGAACGCCAGGGCCATCGGGGCCCGGGCTTTTGCCATGTTTACCAAGAATCAGCGTCAGTGGCGCTCCAAACCCCTGACCAGCCGGGAGATCGATGATTTTCACGCCGCCATGGCGCGGGAAGGGTTCAGCCCGGATGTGGTGTTGCCCCATGATGGCTATCTGATCAATCTGGGCCATCCGGAAGACGACCCCAGGCAGAAATCCTTGGAGGCGTTCATCGATGAGATGGAACGCTGCCGTCTGTTGGGATTGAACCGGCTCAATTTTCATCCCGGCAGCCATCTGCGGCAGATTGCTCCCGAAACCTGTCTGGACCGGATCGCCGCGGCGATCAACCAGGCGTTGGAAAAGGTTCCTGGCGTGACCGCGGTGATCGAGAATACCGCCGGACAAGGCTCCAATCTGGGTCACACTTTCGAACAGATCGCCTATCTCATCGATCGGGTGGAGGACAAATCACGCATCGGGGTTTGTCTGGACACCTGTCACACCTTTGTCTCCGGGTATGAATTGCGGGACCGGGAGAGCTTCGAGCAGACCATGACCACCTTTGATCGGGTGGTGGGGTTTCGCTATCTGCGCGGCATGCATCTCAACGACTCCAAGCCGGATCTGGGAGAGCGGGTGGATCGGCATCACAGCCTCGGGCAGGGTCGGCTGGGGTTGGAGCCGTTTCGCTGGATCATGAACGATCCCCGTTTCGACAACATCCCGATGGTGCTGGAGACCATCGACGAGACCCTCTGGCCCGAGGAGATCCGGATGCTGTATGGCATGGTGATCCCCTGAGCCTTGGGAAAGGTCTCTCCCGGACTCCGTTTTTCTTTTTTGAATGTGACATCCCGTGATGGCTACGGTTTGACATGTTTCATGGGGGAGAGAGATGACCCGCGACAGCCACATGCGCTGTCGCGGGTTTTTTTTGTGGCGGGCTTTAGTCGATGCCGATCTCTTCGAAGACCGTACGCACGATGCGTTTGTCGTAGTCGAGGAGTTCGGTGTTTTTGCCGGTGTAGGGCAGACGGCTCAAGATGTACTTGATGCCATTGATGCGCGCCAGCTTCTTGTCGTTGGACTTGATGATGGTCCAGGGACAATGCTCGGTGGAGGAGTAGAAGAACATGTCCTCCTTGGCCTTGGTGTAATCATCCCACTTGTCCTGGGACTCTTTGTCCACCGGGGAGAGTTTCCACTGTTTCAGGGGATCTTTCTCACGGCTGTTGAAACGACGCAACTGCTCCTCTTTGCTCACCGAGAAGTAGAACTTGAACATGATGATGCCGGAGGCCACCAGTTGACGCTCGAACTCGGGTACGGTGCGCAGGAACTCCTTGACCTGATCCTTGGTGCAGAAGCCCATGACCCGTTCCACGCCCGCCCGGTTGTACCAGCTGCGGTCGAAGAGATGAATCTCTCCCGCCGAAGGCAGGTGCTTGACGTAGCGCTGGAAATACCACTGGCTCCGTTCCTGGTCCGTGGGTTTTTCCAGGGCGATGACGTGACAGCCACGGGGATTGAGGTGTTCGATGACCCGTTTGATGGTCCCACCTTTTCCCGAAGCGTCCCGACCTTCGAAAATAGCGATAATCTTGTGACCGTTTTCCTTGACCCAGTTCTGCATCTTGACCAGCTCGATATGGAGCGGGTTCATGATTTTCAGGTACTCTTCTTCCGAAAGTTTTTTCAGTTTCGGATGGGCGGACCGTTTGGCCTTCTGACTCCCGGTTCCGAGGACGATCTCCTTGTCGCGGGTGCTCGATTGATGGCGGCTCTTTGTATGGGTCTCGTCTTCATGCTTCTTGGAGTCTTCAGGTTTGGTATTGGACATAGGGCGGCCTCCCGGTGGAAGTGAATCGATTACTGCGGGGAATTCTAGCATTTGAAGGAACGAATGGCCATGCTTTTTTCATGGAAAATGGCGGAGGCGACGTGCTGTCGCCTCCGCCATTCGCAGGAGGGCCTAGTAGGCCAGTTTGGCGAAAATCCAGTAGGTGATGGCGGAGACCGCGCCGGAACCGGGGATGGTGATGATCCAGGTGCTGACGATTTCCGAAGCCTTGGCCCAACGGACGGCCTTGGGTTTATCGGAGGTGCCCACACCCATGATGGCCGAGCTGGCGACGTGGGTGGTGGAGACCGGGGCGCCCCAGAGGGCGGCGCCGAAGATCAGCGAGCCCGCCGTGAGCTGGGCGGAGAAGGCGTGTTGCGGACGCACCTTGTAGATGCCGAAGCCAACGGTGCGCACGATGCGCCAGCCGCCAGAAAGGATGCCCAGGGTGATGCAGACGGCGCAGGCGGTGATCACCCAGGAGGGAACTTCGAATTTGGAAAGGGAGCCACCGAGCACCAGACAGAGGGTGATGATCCCCATGCTTTTCTGGGCGTCGTTGGAGCCGTGGGAGAAGGCCAGGGAGGCGGCGCTGAGGTACTGGAACCGTTTCAGCCAGGTGTTGGCTTTGGGGGTGCAGGGGGTCAGCAGGAAGCCTACCAGAGTGTTGAACAGATAGCCTACGATAAAGCCGAGAATCGGGGAGAGAATCAGGGAGAGGAACACCTTGTTCACGCCGGTCATCTTGCCGGTCGCGGCGAACTCCTTGAAGCCCCAGATCACGTGATCGGTGCCCGCGGCCATGATCACCGCGCCGGCCAGTCCACCCACCAGAGCGTGGGAGGAGGAGGAGGGCAGACCCACCCACCAGGTGAGCAGGTTCCAGAAGATGGCGCCAAAGATTCCCCAGAGCAGCACGACAATGGAGATGTTCGGTGGCAGGTCATTCAAGGTGATGAACTTGCCGATGGTGTTGGCCACGGCGGTGCCGGCCAGAAACGGCCCGAGCATTTCAAACGTGGCGACCACGAGCACGGATTGGATCGGTGTCATGGAGCGGGATGCGATGATGGTTCCGATGATGTTGGAGGCATCATGAAAGCCGTTGGTGTAGTCGAAAATCAAGACAACGATAATCGTTGTCCACATCAGAGTATGTATGAGACTGGTATCCATAAGACTCCGTAATTGCTCCCTGGTGAGGTGCGCTTCGATACTGGTGGATCATGGTCTGGTCGTGCCTCAAAGCCCTGGCGACGACCAGTCCGGCAGGTCCGACTCAGGCGACCTGGACCACGATGTCGTGCAGCACCTTGCCCGCGTTGCCCATGTCGATGGCCGCGTCGAACAGATGACGATAGATCTCGCGACGCTTGAAGATGTCCAGCATGTAGTGGACCGTCTGGGTGTCGGCGGTGCCGGCGGGATGCTCCGTGGCGTATCTCTCGCTCTGGAACAGTTGGGAAATGGCCACACGGAAGATCTTTTCGATGTTCTTGCGGGACTGCCCCACCAGTTGGGCATCCTTGTCGGAGTCGGCGGGAGAGGTGGCGAGCTTCTTGTAGCCGGCGCTCAAGGTTTCCACCGAGTTGCGCAGGGTGGCGGTCATTTCGGTGATGTGCTTGTCGGTCTTGATGCTCAGCGCGTCCATCTCGGAGACGATGTTGTGGGCATAGGTGATGATGCAGTCCACGGTCATGTAGGCGCGATAGATGTCTTCCCGGTCCATCGGGGTGGCGAAGGCGTTCTTGAGGACATCCAGGTTGCGCTGGCGCAGGGTTTCGGCATCCTGCTCCAGTTTGAGGATCTGGTCGGCGCGGGACTTGTTGCCGGTCTGGACAAACTCTTCCAGCAGGGCGGCGGCCTGATTGGCCAGGTCGCACTGCTCAAGGATCAGCCCGTAGAAGTTGGGCATGCGGGGAAAGACGCGGTTGGTGAGTTTTGAAAAAGTGGTGCTGGATCCGCCCATGATGAATTCTCCTGCCTGATTTGTTGATTGAATGGTTGTTGGTTGGTTGAAATCGTTGTGAATCTAGGCTGTTGCCGGGTTCATGGGGGCCCTTCTCATGAAGAAGATGGCCAGCCATCCCGCAATCTCTTCCGCCTTGTTGGCGGGTTCATCCACCTTTTCCGCAAAGCGGCGCAGGTGGACTTTTTGTTCCAGTGTCAGGGTCGGAGTGGCGAAGATCTCCTTGACCAGCGCCAGCGCCCGTTTGTCGGCCTCTTTTTCGTAGAAGGCCACCTTGCTCAAATACTCCCCCACCTTCTCCGTTTCGTGAAAGAAGGCGTGTCCGGCCTCGATGCAGACTTCCACCGCCATGGAGACCGGCTGACTCAATCCCACAATGCGGGGATGGAGGCTGGCGGGGATCTCCGGACTCTCCGCCTCGAAGTCCATCAGGTTCTTGGCCAGAAGTCGCTGCAACCGGCTCAGGTGTTCCAGCAACTGCAGCACATCGCCACGCAACTCCGGGACAATGGGTTCGGCGCGCAGATGGGCTTCGATGAAGCGGCTCAGGGTGTCCAGTTCCCGTTCGTGATGCAGCAGAAGCTGCAGTCGCGCCTGAAACCGTTCCCCGTGCGTCTCTTCCAGATAAAGCGCGATTCCAGCCCGGAACAGGATGTTGGCCTCGGAGAGCAGATTGAGAAACTCTTCGATCTGTTTTTCCAGGTTCATGGTCTTTCCAAAGAGCAGGAAAGATTGATTCGGCATGGTGGTTCGTCTTCTTCCTGGTTTGGATTTTTGAGGAGAGTGCAACGCCCCTGAATTGCTTCTCTATACTACAAGAAGTGGGCCAGAGTATGAATGTCGGATAATCGTGTTGAATATCAATATGTTGACATGACAGTGATCCGTTCCCCGGTTTTTTTCAGGGGTGCAGCAAAATTTGCCTTCTTCTGAATTTATAGGAGAGAAAGCTGTGAAATTGGACAGGTTGAAAGGATGGAGCGTGGGTTCCTGGCGTGGTCCGAGTGGTGGACCGCGGCGAGGTGCAACGTGATTGTTGGGGTTGCGGCTGTCAAGGAGATTTTTCCTGAAAGAACCCTGAATTGCTTTTTCATGGGTGCAGCAAATCGCTACGCTGCAGCAAATGCTGCACCCCGCCATTGAGAGTGCTGCGGGTCTTTTAAAATACACGTTGGAATATATATGGATATACGTATATTCAGGGAGAGATACATGTTCTTTTCCCCCTGTCAGGCGGGTGGTGCCGTGGCAGGCAATCCCGGCGTCACAGGGTGATGCAAGGGGAGGGAGATCGGTCAATGCAATGAGAAATCAAGACCATTCCGTCCTGTCCAGGACCATGGGGAGCGGGTGGAACACTGGGGAGGCGATCTTTCGGTTGACAATGGCGCATCAGGGTGATTCAATGGCAGCAAATGCTGCACCCTTAATCCAGATCCATGGTCGCCTGCTTGGAGCGCATGTTGATCAGGCGTCGGTTCAGCGATTGCCGCGTGATGCCCAGCAGGGTGGCCGCGATCCCTTGATTGTTGTTGGCCCGGCGCATCGCCTCCAGCACCATGCCGTCGATCCCTTCCTTGAGGGTGGGAAAAGGACCGGAGGTGAACAGCCCCGAGACATGGTTGCCCTCCTCTCCGGCAGCGCGCTCCGTCGGGACACCGGCGGGTTGATTCTGGGCCCGGATGGTCTGGTGAAAGCTCTCCATCGAAAGGGTCGGCCCGCCGGGATGACGGGCCACCGCGTCGAACACCAGAGCGCGCAGTTCCCGCACGTTGCCGGGAAAATGATACGCCGCCAGCAGGGTCAGCAGTTGCGGCGGGGTGTTGGGCACCGCCTTGTTCATGGCCCGGGCCGCGTCCTGGGTGAAAAAACCCAGCAAAAGCGGGATATCCTCCGGACGTTCTCTCAAGGGGGGAATCTCGATGCGATGCGAGGTGAGACGATAATAGAGATCCTGACGGAACTCCCCGGTGGTGATCATCCGGCGCAGATCGTTGTTGGTGGCGGCCACAATCCGGGCGCTGCTCAACTTGGGGACATCCGAACCCAAAGGATAGTAGCTCTGCTCCTGCAAAAGACGCAGCAGCTTCACCTGGGAGGCGGCCTTGAGGTCGCCGATCTCGTCGAGAAACAGCGTCCCGCCTGCCGCACGGGCCACCAGTCCGTCCCGGTTGGTGTCCGCCCCGGAAAAGGCCCCCTTCCGGTGGCCGAACAGGGTGTCGGAAAACAGGGTGTCGTCCAGTCCGGCCACGTTGAGAGAGATGAAAGGTCCGGAGCGTCCGCTCACCCGGTGGACCGCCTCGGCCAGCAGACCTTTGCCCACGCCGGTCTCGCCGGTGATCAGGATGGTCTCGCCGCTGCCGGCCACTGCCTCGACGTACTGGAAGATCCCTTTCATCTGGCTGGAGTTGGTGAGGATCCGGCTGAAGGCCTCCTTGTGGTTGAGTCCGCCATGAATCAGGTAGCTTTTCAGGGCGTGGACCTCTTGACGCAACAGGAAGGTATCCACGGCGCGGCGCACGCTGGTGACAAAACGGGTCCGTTCCACCGGTTTGACCAGATAGTCGAAGGCCCCTTCCCGCATGCTGGTGACTGCGGTTTCCACCTCCTGGGAGGCGGTGACCACCACCACCGGCACTTCGGGAAAGTGGCGGATGATCTCGGGGAGCAGTTCGATGCCGGAGAGATTGGGCATGAACAGATCCAGAATCACGGTCATGGCTTTCTGACGCAGCATCAGGGGCATGAGGTCGCGGCTGTCTTGCACCGTGACCACCTCCTTGAATCCGGAGCCCCGCAAAAACAGGCTCAGACTGTTGAGAACGTGTTCCTCGTCGTCAACGAGAATGATCGGTGGCATGCCGGAAAGCTGACCTTCGTTCATTCATGCGTCTCCCGAGACGGGCAGGTGGAGGAATACGGTGGTGCCGCCGTTCACTTCGGATTCGAAGCGCAGACGCCCCCCGTGATTCTTGATGATCGAGGCGGAAATGGAAAGGCCCAGACCGGTGCCTCCCTTTTCCAGACGGGTGGTGAAAAAGGGTTCGGTGATCTTTTCCAGAATCGATGGATGCATGCCACGGCCCTGATCCCGAAGAATGAGTATCACTTCGTGAGCCGTTTCGTCCATGGTCGCCTCCAGATGGACGGCCCGGGTACGGTCCGGCAGGGCCTGCAGGGCGTTGACGATCACGTTGATCAATACCTGTTCCAGTTGCTGGGCGTTGCCCAGAACCTTGGGAAGATCGGGAGGAAAGCGCCATTCGAACCGTTCCGTATGTTTCTGGATGGTGTTGTTGAGCAGCACCAGGGTTCCCTGGGCCACCTGAGCCAGGTCCACGGGTTGATGGAGCGCTCCGCTATCGTTGCGGGCCTGATTCTTGAGCAGTTCGACGATCTTTTTGATCCGTTCCGTGTTGTCGATGATCCAGGAGATGATGCGGGGGATCTTCTCTCCCATCTCCGCGTAGGGGAGGCCGGCGATGGCGAAGTCCCCGTTGTCCTGGAAGTATTCATCCAGAATCGGTTTGATGGTCACCCAGGCGTCCGCCAGACAGATGGCGTTGTAGTAGATCGAATTGTTGGGGTTGTTGATCTCGTGGGCCACTCCGGCGGCCATGAGTCCCAGAGATGCGAGCCGGGCGTTCTTGGCGGCCTGTTCTTCCAGGGTTTTATTGGCCGAGATGTCGGTGGCCACCACCATCACCGAGGTGATGCCTGCCTCCTCGTGGAGGGGAACAAGCCGCACCTCCCACCAGAGATCATCCTTGGCGCGGTGATGAAAGTGATGGATCTCCCGGGATTCGAACGTCCGCTCCAGGGTGCGCAGGTACTCCTGGCCGAAGACGCTTTGGGAGGCGGGTTCCGGATCCGTGGGATCGGCCTCTCCCGACGGGGGAGGGCGGTTGACCAGCAGAGAGCGCCCTTGCCGGTCCACCAGGCGGATGATGTCCGGGGATTGGTGAAACAGGGCGCTCAGCAGGTGTTCGGATTTTTCCAACTGACGCGCCATGCGGGTGCGGATGGCCAGGTCGGTCTTGATGCGCAGCAGATAATGGGTCAGCAGCGCGGTGAGCAGAATGCCGATCAGCAGAGTCACCCAGTGACCGTGGATCAGCCATTCGGCGGATCGGAAATGGCTGGTCTGGGAGCAGGTGATGGACCAGATTCGATTGCCGATCTCGATGTGGGCGGCCAGCTTGGGATCCGGTTGACCCAGCCACCGTTGCCAATCCAGGGGGTGGTGAAAGGAGATCGACGCCTGGCCGAGACGGGAGGCGTAAAAATGGAGAAATCTTTTCTCTTCCGTGGCCTGGTCATCGAGGATCATGCATTCGACCCCACGGGGTTCCAGCATGGAGATGGCCTCTTGCGCCAGATGGGCAAAACGGAACACGCCGATGATGAATCCCGTCAGTCCCTGGCGCCGTTCCACCCGTGTCGTGACCGGAGCGTCGGCATGGTAGATCGGTCGGGCGGCGAAAAATCCGTATCGGGCCGGTTTCTCTTCGGTCAGGAGAATGCGCCCGCTGATCACCATGTCGCCGGAGTCCCGGGCCTTTTCCAGAAGTTGCCGTTGATTCGGTTCCGCGTAGTAGTCGAAGCCGGGAAGGGGCGAAGTGTCGGGGGCAGGCTCCTGAAAAACGATCAACGCCTGATCCTGTCCTTTTCCATCGGCAAGGGGCGTCACCGGCACCCATTGCAGGGACTCGATCTCCGGATGACGCGCCCGGATCAGGGAGGCCACCCGCTGGAAAGTCTGCGGATGGATCTCCCCGGAGGACTGAAACAGATCGTTCAATTCGTGGATGGCGTCCAGGGCGGTCTCCAGACCCTTGCGCACCGCCCGATGGCGATCCTGGGCCACCCATTCGAACTCCTGTTTCAGGTGGTGGGTGATCTGAAAACGGACACTGAAAAAGGTCACCACCGAAAAGAACAGCCCGGAGGCCGCCACCAGCAGGATCATGCCGTAGGCGCGCAGAAAATGCACGACAAAGGGTCGGGTCCAGGAGGGGTTGAAGGGCGGGGTGTGCGGGTTCGGGGGGATGGCGGTTTCCATGGGGGTGCGGTTGGTGTGTGCGGTTCGGAACTCCGGATGAACAGTTTGCGTTCCAACATGTTGATCGTCAAGAACGAATGTGCCATGTGGAGGACGCGGGCGATTATATCATCAAATCGTTTTTCGCCAAGGAATGGCCCATCCGGCTCCGGTTGACGCTGTGTCGCGCGGCTCCGGTGGTGTGGCTGAAAAAAGTGTTTCTGATCATCCTTGCGATTTGATGGACAATCGATGATTGTTTGTTCATGATCAGTGATGTCCGGTTAGAAAATTGCATCAAGGGAATACAAATACAATTAGCTTCAGGTGGGGGTACAATGCCTCTTTATCCAACAGGTCTGCATGTCGCAATGTGTGATTTTGACTCATCATTCAAGATGCAAGCGACATGTTGACCAAAATTTTGAACTGAAAATGCTTGAACAGATGAATCTTGCAATGGTTTGTGGATTTTCGGCAATAAGAAACAAATGCATCAATAATGATGCGAAAGAATTACCCTAACAAATGGTGATGTTGCTGAGAGGCTTATTCAGAATTTATTTATAATTTAAAGGTCTCTCCTGTTGATTGTTTCGGATTAGAAGAATTCATTTTGTCGGTTTGTCGAGATTCGTTTACGATTCTATTTCGCAATTCTCTAACTCTCTTTATACTCACTTTCTCATTGTATTTTTTGTGGAAAAAGATAGAGAAAAGCAAATATGCAATCAAGCCTGACATGATTTGCACCCATAAGCCGTGTTTGCTTCTCTTCGGCAGCAGACTCCATGGGGGTGATGTCTGCTTCCGCCTGCGACAA
>JADGAB010000057.1 GCA_015232245.1 Magnetococcales bacterium
GACGGTACCATGACCCCTCTGCCCCGTCCCTGCATCGACACTGGGGCCGGTCTGGAACGGCTGGCCGTGGTGTTGCAGGGGCAGACCAACAATTACGCCTCGGATCTGTTCCAGCCCCTGATGCGGGCCGCCGCCGAGTGGACCGGTCACACCGCCGCCCTGGCCGGGGTCTCCGGAGGCGCGGGTTCCTGGTCAAAGGAGACCATCTCCCTGCAGGTGATCGCCGATCATGTGCGCGCCGTGGGGTTTCTGATCGCCGACGGGGTGTTGCCGTCGAACGAGGGGCGGGGATACGTCCTGCGGCGCATCATGCGTCGGGCCATGCGGCATGGCCGTCTGCTGGGGGTGGAGGAGCCGTTTCTTTATCGGCTGGTGCCCACCCTGGTGGAGAAGATGGGTGGGGTCTATCCGGAGTTGCGCTCCCGGCAGCAGGCGATCAGCGTTGTGGTGGAAAGCGAGGAGAAGCGGTTTGTCGCCACCCTGGGCACGGGCATGAAGCTTCTGGAAGGGGCCACCGCCGGACTGGGCGCGGGCGACCGGCTGGACGGCGCCGTGGTCTTCACCCTCTACGACACCTACGGTTTCCCGGTGGATCTGACCGCCGATATTCTGCGGGATCGGGGGGTCGAACTGGACATGGAAGGGTTCGAGCAGCACATGGCCCGGCAGAAGGCCATGGCCCGGGCCGCCTGGTCCGGTTCCGGGGACGCGGGGATCGCGGCGGTTTATCACGAGATTCTGGCCGACGTTGGTCCGGTGGCGTTTCTGGGCTACGAACAGGAGTCCGCCGAGGCACGGGTCCGGGCGCTGGTCACCGGTCAGGGACAGGTGTTGACCCTGAATGCCGGCGAAGAGGGGGGCGTGGTGTGCGACCGGACCCCCTTCTATGGAGAGTCGGGTGGACAGGTGGGGGATGGGGGATGGATCAGGGTGGGTGAAACCCTCTGCGAGGTGATCGATACCCGCAGACCGGTGGCGGAGTTGATCGTCCATCAGGTGCGGGTGACGGCGGGCGCCCTTTCGGTGGGGGAGGGGGTGGAGTTGACCGTGGATGGGGCGCGTCGTCGCGCGGTGCGCTGGCACCATTCGGCCACCCATCTGCTGCATCTGGCCTTGAAACAGGTGCTGGGAGAACACGTGAAGCAGGCGGGATCCCTGGTGGGTCCGGAGCGGTTGCGGTTCGACTTCTCCCACTATCAGGCCTTAAGCCCCGAGGAGTTGGAACAGGTCGAGGCGCTGGTCAACGGGTGGATTCTGGACAACGCCCCCCAGGTGACGGAGGTGATGAGCCCGGAGGCGGCGGTGGCCGCCGGGGCCATGGCTCTGTTCGGCGAGAAATACGGCTCTTCAGTGCGGGTGGTGCGGTTGGGGCCGTCCCTGGAGTTGTGCGGGGGCACCCATGTGACCCGGACCGGGGATATCGGTCTGATGCGGATCGTCTCCGAGGCGGCGGTGGCCGCGGGGGTGCGGCGGGTGGAGGCGGTCTGCGGCGAACGGGCCCGCTTGAGCTTCCTGGCCGATGCCCGGGTGTTGCAGCGGGTGGCCGGGTTGTTGAAACTGCCTCCGGGCGAGGCGGTCATCGGGGTGGAGAGGCTGCTGACCCGTCGGAGCGAGCTGGAACGGGAGCTGGAGCGATCCAAATCCGCTCTGGCCGGTTCCACGGTGGAGGAGTTGCTGGCCCGGGTGCGGGAGCAGGGGGGGATGCGCTATCTGGTGGCCGGGGTGTCGGGGGTGGATGCCAAGGGGTTGCGGGATCTGGCGGACCGGATCCGTGACCGGCTGGGTTCCGGGGCGATTTTCCTGGGAATGGCCGAAGAGGGCAAGGCGACTCTTTTGGCAATGGTGACCAAAGAGTGGAGCGGACGCTGCAAGGCCGGTGACTGGATGCAGACGGTTGCGCCGCTGGTGGGTGGCAAAGGGGGAGGTCGTCCGGAAATGGCGATGGGGGGCGGAACCCGTCCCGAATCGCTCAACGAGGCATTGGCCGCGGCTGCGGTCTGGATCGAGGAGAAGATCGCGTGAGCAGAAACAAGATCATCGGCGCCACGGCATACGATTGTCCCCATTGCGGAGTGCCCATGAAGAAATGGGCTTCAGCCGGACACAATTTCTGTGGCGACGGCATGGGCTTCGTGAGTGACTTCATGTTTGTCTGTTTCAATGACGACTGTTCCATGTATGTCAAGGGATGGAACTCCCTGTTCAATTCCATGGGGCGCATCGGTTCGGTGCGGGCTTTCTACAATCCGGACGACGGAGACGAGGGGGTGCTGCCCGTGGCCCACAAGAGCGCCATGCGGGGGGATATCATCGAGGAATGACTCTCTGGAATCTCACGGAACAGTTTTCGTTCCAGAATCAGGGGATCATTGATTTTGACTCCCTTCTGGGACACTGCAACGCATGATGGGTGAATTCCGGGAGGCGGCTGCCAGAGAGATGGGCAACGGACCGGGGAACGATCCTCCCAACGAGGATCATGTGGTTTTCTTCAACTATTTTGGACGATTCGCCGAAGACAAACAGGCGGCGATTCAATTCCGGAACCGGCGTCTGCTGCCGGCGACCCGGGAAGGCAAAGTGGTGATCTTTGATTTTGCCGGGGTGGAATCCGCGCCGCACAGTTTCTTGAACGCCTTGTTGGCCGAGCCGGTGCGTGAACTGGGGATCAAGGCTTTCAAACGGTTGAAGTTCAGGAACACGAACGACCGCGATCCGGGATACCATCGATTTCATCATGGATGAGAATGTTCAGGATTCGGACGGGGTGTGAGAGCAGGCCGACATCACCCCAGAAACCGTTCAAGCAGGATTTCCGCCGCGACCCGGGCGCCGTCGGCGCGGGGCAGGGGCGGGGCGGGCCGATGGAGCAATGCCTCGATCCGGTCGGCGAATGTACCGTTCAGAAACTCCTCCCGGGAGATCTCCTGCGCCCGGCCATGTTGTTCGCACCACTGGCCGATGGGGATTTCGTCCGGAAAGATGCCGCGACAGACGTAGAGAAACGGCAGACCGTTGGCCATGGCCGCAATCGCCATGCCATAGCCGGGTTTGCTGACAATCCCCTGCACCGATGCGGAGAGGTCCGCAAAGGGCCAGTGACGCAACCTGCGCAGGGGATGCAGATGCGCCCACCCATCCGGGACCGCCTCATGGTCCACGATCCAGTGAAAATCCGTGTGTTGTTTCATGGCCTCCATCGGCAGATGGTTCGCCGGAATCCCCCCCAGGGAGAGCAGCATCAGGGGACGGGTATCCCCGGAGGCCACTCCCAACGCCTCCCGCAAGGCCCGGGTCCGGCCCGTCCCCGGGGTGGTGATGGCCGGAATGGGGAGATTCTCCCGAAAGGGGTGGTCCGGCAGCGCCGGGGTGATGCGCAGCCCCAGTGTGGCGCTACCGTAGGCGGTCTCCATGGTCCGCAGCCACTCCCGGGTCTCCGGGGCCTCCGGAGGATAATAGGCCTTGATGACTTCGTTCCAGGTCAGCGAGTTCAGGGCCACGGTGGGCACACCCAGACGGGCCCCCGCCTCCAGGGGCAGATAGGGGATGTTGCCCAGGATCAGATCCGGTCGCCAGGCTTCCAGCAGCCGGATTTCCCGGGCGAGCCGTTCCTCCCAGGAGTGGTGCAGTTGGTGGAGCGCCGCCCGGGTGGCGACCAGATCCACCCGCAGGGGATCGGTCTGGATCATCCCCACGTCCCGGTTTTCCGGGTCGTGGGTGCAGGGCAGATCGAGACTGCGGGCAATGATCTCCCGGGGCACCCCGCCGGTGACATGGAGTTTCATCGGGAGTCCCGTCTCGTGGAGCGCCCGGAGCACGGGGGCCACCTGAAACCAGTGACCATACCCGTGCCCGGAGACGGCACACCAGATTTTTCTGGATTTTTTCACGATCCGGCCTTGTCGAACCGAGGGTGAGGGTTACTCTTCGTCTTCACCCGGATCGCATTTGGCCGCAACCTTGTCCGGTCCGGCAACCTTGTCGCAGGAGGAGCACTCCTTGGGGAAAAGGGACTTGTCGCGGATTTCGCAGGCCGGCTTGCCGGGCTTCACCGGATAGGCGCAGACCTCGGCGGTTTTCAGATCCCCCCACTTCGGGCCTTTGGTGTTGTCCAGCGCCAGGCTGTGGAGTTTCCACCCTTTCAGTTCCTCTTTTTTGCCATCCGGCTCCAGATTGGCCAGCACGAATCCGAACCGGCTGAAGCCCGCCACATCCGCGTGGAACGCCTTGAAACTTTTGCCCGCCTCATGCTTCAGACAGCCCCGGTAGGCCTTGGTGTTGAGCGCCACACCCCCATGACCGATGCCCAGTTGCAGCATGCGGCGCTTCTCCTCCCCGGGATTGACGTCGAAGCGGGTGTAGAGATGCTTGTGACCGGTGAGGGCCAGTTTGAAGTTCTCCGGCAAGGCGTGCTGCTCCAGAGCCTCCAGGGAGGCCTGGGGCGTGGGATTGCCGAAGACCGCCTTGTCGCAGCTTCCCAGCACCGACCAGATGGGCTTGTGGGTGATCAGCCAGGCGGAGGAGCGCTCCTTCTTGAAGTTGCGCGCCATCTCCTGATACCAGCCCACCTGTTTCTGCCGGTCCGCGTCGCACACCTCCCGGGTTTCGTTGAGTCCGGCGGTATCCGTGACCACCAGGGTCAGACCGTTGGCAAAATCCAGCCGGTAGGGACGGGTCATGCCGTCGGCGACCCCTTGACAGGAGTTCTCCTTGATCATGGCCGGGGAGTCTCCGGCCACCGCCGAGGTGGGATCCAGCAGATAAAACCAGCCGTTGCCGTTGTTGCCCATGTCGTCGCACAGTTCATGATTGCCCCGGGCCACCACCCAGGGGGCCATGCCCAGCAGGTTGTTCTTCTCCCCGTCGCCGAACATGGGTTGGAAGAGATCGGCTTTCCAGTTCTGCCATTTCAGGCCGGTGCCATCGTTGTCGCCGTTCTTTTTGGGTTTGTTCTTGCCCCGGTATTTGAAATCCCCCACGTGGATGATCAGACCCGGCTTGCCGGTCTTGAGCAGACTGTCGCTCATGGCCTGAGCCATGCCGGTGGGCAGGGGCCAGTCGTCGCCGCAGGTCTGGGCGTTGTTCTCCCGACAGCCGGTATCCCCCAGGATCAGGGCCGCTTCCGGGGAGTTGCTCACCGTGGGCAGACGCACGGAGTATTTTTTGGACTGGGCGGAAATCTCCCACAGTTCTCCCTTGGGCTGATGCTTCTTGGCAAAGGGCAGGGCGACCTCGCACAGGGTGATCGGCATGTTGCGGGAGTCGGGATTGGGACGGAGGGTCAAGGAAACGGGCGACCCCTGACCATTGCTCATGGTCATGCCGGCGCAGGAGGCGTCGGAGAATCCCTGGGCATGCTCCAGCACGATGCGGGCCACGGGCACGGTCTCCCCCTTGAGGGCGTGGCCTTTCTCGCCGAGAATCACATAGCCCATCAGAAGCGCCGGTTTTTCCTTGTCCTTGGACCAGCCTGTGTCAGGCTGGCCCGCAACCCCTCCGGCAGCCAGCATGGCCATCAGGATCCCTGTTCTGGTTGATGCGGTTTTTCTGGTCATGATAGCCTCGCATTTAGGTTGTTTTTACAAATACGGACAAAGATTCAATCCGCCAGTTGGGCGGGCGGCTTTTTTTCCGGGTGGATCACCTCGCCTTCGATGATCATCTCGGAGGCGGAAGGGCGGGAGGGGCGGGGGTGCGGCGCAGCCTGAACCACATGGGTGGCCAGCCAGCGACGCAAGGGGTTGCGGGTGAAGGGGAGGATCAGCAGCAATCCCCCAAGATCGCTCAGATATCCCGGAATGATCAGCAGCAGGGCGCCGAGCATGCGCAGGGCGCCATCCAGAAGTTCATTGCCCAGGGGTTCATGGCGTTGCAGGCGCTCCTGGACCGCGGAGATGGTGCGCATCCCTTCATGACGGAACAGGCGCATGCCGATGAAGCCCGCAGCCAACAGGGAGAACAGTACCCAGCCGCCGCCGATGATGCGTCCGGTCAGGATCATCAGCCAGATTTCGATAAACGGCGTCACGACAAAGACAAGAACCAGAATGTGTTTCATCGATAATTCTGCAGTCCTTTTTACGAAGCAAACGTGTACTAAAAAAGAAACAACAGCTCCTTGCGGCCCGCAGGATTTTGAGAGTATACCAATGTGCGGCGCATGATGCTACGGACCGGGATTTTTTGCCGGAGTCGGATGAAATCGTCCGGGGATGATCGGGAACCGTTGAATCGGGCGTCAAGGTGTGGTATCTGAATGCTGCATTCTCGGCAATGCAAAAAATTTCCAAACCTTAAATACATTCAAGAGGTCGAGGAACCATCGTGTTGAATTCTGCCCTGGCCAAACGATACGCAACCGCGCTGGCAGACCTGGCAACGGAAGAGAATCTGCTGGGCCCCGTGGGTGACGACCTTGCCCGGTTTTCGGAATTGATGCGCACCACTCCCGAACTGCGTGCCCTGCTGACCAGTCCCACGGCGCGGGCATCCGAGCAGCACGCGACGCTGGATCTCTTCATTGCCCAGGCCAATCCTGCCAGAATCTTGGGTAATTTCCTGAAATTGCTGGTGGACAAGCGGCGCATGGAGTACCTGGACGCCATCATTGTCGCGTATCAGAAGGAGATGGAGGTTCGCGGCGGTCGAATCGCCGTGGAACTGCAATCGGCCACGCCCCTGGACAAACGTCATACCAAGGAGTTGCAGAACACGCTCTCCAGACTGACCGGGAAAGAGGTTCGTCTGGAAAGCCGGGTTGACCCGGAACTCCTTGGAGGTATCGTCGTGCGGATCGGAAGCCTGATGATGGATTACTCCGTACGCAACCATTTGAACCGGCTCAAAGCACAATTGAGAGGATAACAGCCGATGCAGATCAGCGTCGCCGAAATCAGCGGCATCCTGAAAAAACAGATCGCCAACTACGGCATCGAAGCCGAAGTCTCCGAAGTGGGACAGGTGATCGCCGTGGGAGACGGTATCGCCCGTGTTCACGGACTCGACAAGGTCATGGCCAGCGAGATGGTCGTGTTCCAGGATGGCACCCAGGGTATGGCCCTGAACCTGGAAGAGGACAACGTGGGCGTCGTGATCTTCGGCGATGACCGCAACATCAAGGAAGGCAGCACGGTCAAGCGGACCTGCCGCATCGTGGATGTGCCGGTGGGCAAGGCCATGCTGGGTCGCGTGGTGGACGCCCTCGGGGCGCCCATCGACGGCAAGGGCCCCATCGACACTTCCGAGCGTTCCCTGGTGGAGGTGGTGGCACCGGGCATCATTCCCCGGAAATCGGTCCACGAACCCCTCTACACCGGTCTGAAGGCCCTGGATGCCCTGGTCCCCATCGGTCGGGGACAGCGCGAATTGATCATCGGCGACCGCCAGACCGGCAAGACCGCCGTGGCCATCGACGCCATCATCAATCAACAGCGCACCCATCAGACCGACAAACCGGTCTATTGCGTCTACGTGGCCATCGGCCAGAAGCGCTCGACCGTGGCCAAGGTGGTCAAAACCCTGGAAAAACATGGTGCCATGGCCTATACCACCGTGGTTTCCGCCACGGCCTCGGAGCCGGCGCCCATGCAGTTCCTGGCCCCCTATTCGGGATGCGCCATGGGTGAGTACTTCCGGGACAACGGCATGCACGCCCTGATCGTCTATGATGATCTCTCCAAACAGGCCGTGGCCTATCGTCAGATGTCCCTGATCCTGCGCCGTCCCCCGGGACGCGAGGCCTATCCCGGCGACGTGTTCTACATCCACTCCCGTCTGCTGGAGCGGGCCTGCAAATTCAACGACGCCAATGGCGGCGGCTCCCTGACGGCTCTGCCCATCATCGAGACCCAGGGCGGCGACGTGTCGGCCTACATCCCGACCAATGTCATCTCCATCACCGATGGTCAGATCTTCCTGGAGTCGGAACTCTTCTACTCCGGCATGCGTCCCGCCATCTCCGTGGGTCTGTCGGTCTCCCGGGTGGGTGGTTCGGCCCAGGTGAAAGCCACCAAACAGGTGGCCGGCTCCCTGCGTCTGGATCTGGCCCAGTTCCGCGAAATGGCCGCCTTTGCCCAGTTCGGTTCCGATCTGGACGCCTCCACCCAGAAACTGATCCATCGGGGCGAGCGCCTCATGGAACTGCTGAAACAGCCCCAGTATCAGCCCCTCTCCATGGCCGAGCAGGCGGTGGTGCTGTTTGCCGGCACCCGTGGATTGCTGGATGAAGTGGCGGTCAAGCAGGTCACTACCGTGGAGCGGGCGCTCATCGAGCACATGCGGACCCAGCAGCAGGATGTGCTGGAGACCATCACCAGGGAAGAGAAACTCACCAAGGAGATGGAAGACAAACTGACCGCGCTGCTGACCAGATTTGTCAAACGGTTCGAGAATCACGCCGAGGCGGACCGGCCTTTGACCGCGGAAGAGATCGATATGGCCCAAAACCTCATGCATACCGCATGAGTTTCGAGGGGAAGGGCGCATGGCCAATCTAAAACATCTCCGCAACCGGATCCGGTCGGTCAACAATACCCGGCAGATCACCAAGGCCATGAAAATGGTCTCGGCGGCCAAGTTGCGCCGTTCCCAGGAACGGGCGCTGGCCACCCGGCCCTACAGCTTGCGCATTCGCGCCATGATCCAGAGCCTGGCCACCCTGATCCCGCCGGAAAACGCCCCGCCGCTTCTGGCCCGCGCTCCGGAAGGACCGCGCAAGATTCTGCTGGTGCTCTATACCGCGGACCGGGGATTGTGCGGCAGCTTCAACAGCGCGGTCATCCGCGCCACCCGGGCCAGGGTGGCCCAGCTCAAGCAGCAGGGACATACGGTGAGCCTGACCTTTGTCGGTCGCAAGGGCCACGATGTCCTGAAACGCCAGTACGGCGACATGACCCGGGATGTCCATGTGGGATTGACCCGCCACCTCTCCTTCGAGAACGCGGAACGGATCGTGGCCAACCGGCTGCTGGCGGATTTCGAGGCGGGCCGGTTCGACGAATGTCATCTGGTCTACAATGCCTTCAAGTCAGCCATGACCCAGGAACTCACCTGGCGGCAGCTCATTCCCGCTCCGGTGGAAAAGAGCGCCGCCGAGGAGGATGCGGTGGTGGCCAGTCCCCTCTTCGAACCGGATGAGGAGACCGTGCTGGCCGCGCTGCTGCCACGCAACATCGCGGTCCAGGTGTTCCAGGCCCTGGCCGAATCCAACGCCGCCGAGCATGCCGCCCGCATGAGCGCCATGGATAACGCGGTGCGCAATGCCGGCGAGATGCTTAAGAAACTCAATATCAAATACAACAGAACGCGCCAGGCCGCCATCACCACCGAACTGATGGAAATCATTGGCGGGTCTGAATCTTTGAAGGGATGACCCAGTTCACTCCCTCCGCGACCACGACAAAAATTTTGCATGCGCGGACACGGCGATCCAATCAAGCGCAAGACGGAGCGATCAATGAGCAATAATGTAGGACGGGTGATTCAGGTGGTCGGACCAGTGGTGGATGTCCGCTTCGACGGCGAACTTCCAGCCATTCTCAACGCCTTGCACATCGACCGGGAAAAAGAGGGTCGGCTGGTGCTGGAAGTCTCCCAGCATCTCGGGGAAGGCACGGTCCGGACCATCTCCATGCACTCCACCGACGGGATGGTGCGTGGCCAGGAGGTGATCGATACCGGCGCCCCGATCCAGGTGCCGGTGGGCGAGGAGACCCTGGGCCGCATCATGAATGTGGTGGGGGATCCCCAGGACATGCTCGGACCGATCAAGACCGCGCAGACCTTCTCCATGCACCGTCCGGCGCCGGCCTTCGCGGATCAATCCACCGAAGCCGAAATCCTTGAAACCGGCATCAAGGTGGTGGATCTCCTCGCCCCCTATGCCAAGGGTGGCAAGATCGGTCTGTTTGGTGGCGCGGGCGTGGGCAAGACCGTGCTGATCATGGAACTCATCAACAACGTGGCCATGGGACACGGCGGCTACTCGGTCTTCGCCGGAGTCGGCGAGCGGACCCGCGAGGGCAATGACCTCTACCACGAAATGATCGCCTCCAAGGTCATCGATCCCCACAACCACAAAAATTCCAAGGCCGCCCTGGTCTACGGCCAGATGAACGAGCCGCCGGGAGCACGCGCCCGGGTGGCCCTCACCGGTCTGACCGTGGCCGAGTACTTCCGCGACGTGGCCAAGCAGGACGTGCTGCTGTTCATCGACAACATTTTCCGTTTCACCCAGGCCGGCTCCGAAGTCTCCGCCCTGCTGGGACGCATCCCCTCCGCCGTGGGGTATCAACCCACCCTGTCCACGGACATGGGCGCGTTGCAAGAGCGCATCACCTCCACCACGCAAGGCTCCATCACCTCGGTGCAGGCCATCTACGTGCCCGCCGACGACTTGACCGACCCGGCTCCGGCCACCGCCTTCTCCCATCTGGACGCCACCACCGTGCTCTCCCGGCAGATCGCGGAGATCGGCATCTATCCCGCCGTGGATCCTCTGGACTCCACCTCCCGGATGCTCGATCCCCAGGTGGTGGGGCAGGAGCACTATACCGTGGCCCGGGAAGTCCAACGGGTGCTGCAGACCTACAAGTCCCTCCAGGACATCATCGCCATTCTGGGTATGGACGAACTCTCCGAAGACGACAAAATGACCGTGTTCCGGGCGCGCAAGATTCAGCGCTTCCTCTCCCAGTCCTTCCATGTGGCCGAGGCGTTCACCGGACAGAAAGGGGTCTATGTCCCCTTGAAAGAGACCATCCGGGGCTTCAAGGAGATCGTCCAGGGCAAGCACGACGATCTGCCCGAGGCCGCCTTCTACATGGTGGGCGACATCGACAGCGCCATCGAGAAAGGCCGTCGCCTGGCCAAACAGTAAGCAATCGGGAGCCCTTATGTCCATCGTCATTCAAATGGAACTGGTCACCCCGGAGGCGCTGCTGCTTTCCGAGGAGGCCATGCTGGTCACCGCACCGGGTGCCGAGGGGTATTTCGGGGTCATGTCGGGTCACGCGCCCTTCGTGACCCTGCTCAAACCCGGTGTGCTCACCGTGGGAGAGGGGGATGACGCCAGACATTTCGTGGTGGCTGGCGGCTTCGCCGAGGTGATGCCCGAAAAGGTGACCATTCTCACCGAACGGGCCCTGCCCCGCGAGAAGATCACCACCCAGTTGATCCAGGACGAACAGAAAGAGGCTCAAGCCAAACTGGCGGCCCCGGATCTGGAGGAGTCCACGATTGCCTATTGGCAATCCCGCATCGACTTCGCCGATGTCTGCCAGGAACTGCTCAACAGACCCAAACCCGGCACCTGATATTTTTTCAATGCCATCGTTGCCTGACAACCGGGAAGTCTCTCGTTCATGAATCGTTGCTCTGTGCTGGTGTTGGCGGCTGGTCAGGGAACCCGGATGCGCTCCCGTCTGCCCAAGGTGCTCCATTCTCTGGCGGGTCGTCCCTTGTTGTGGCATATCCTGCAGGCGGTACGGGGGTTGCATCCCGAACGTCTGGCCGTGGTCACCGGCTTCGGCGCCGAGGCCGTGGAGCATGTCCTGGCATCCCCCGACATCCACTGGGTGCGACAATACGAACGCAAAGGGACCGGTCACGCGGTGCAGTGCGCCTTGCCGGCGCTCCATGGCCTGCGAGGGGATCTGCTGATTCTCAACGGGGATCATCCTCTGGTCACCACGGCCATCCTCGACTCCCTGCTGCAACACCATCGCAGCCACGGCATGCCCTTGACCGTCCTTTCCATGTTGGTGGACAACCCCTCCGGATATGGCCGCGTGATGCGGGATGACGCGGGCCGGTTGCTGCGCATCGTCGAGGAGAAGGATGCCTCCGAGGAGGAACGGGCCATACGCGAGGTCAACACCGGCTTTTATTGTCTCTCGCTGGACCGGTTGTCCGACTGGATCGGCGCCATCGGCAATCAGAACGCCCAGAATGAATACTACCTGACCGATATCGTTCCCATGGCCAAGGCCGAAGGCGGGGTTGAGGTCTGGATGTGTCCCGACGCGGAGGGCCTGGCCGGTGTGAATGACCGGGCGCAACTGGCGGAGCTGGAAAGGGTGTTCCGGGATCGGCGCATCGCTGAATGGATGTCCCGCGGGGTGACGTTTGTCGATCCCTCCTCCTGCTGGGTGGCGGCGGATGTCCAGATCGGCATGGATACGGTGATCGAATCCCAGGTGATGCTGGGGCCGGGGACCGTGGTGGGAGAGGGGTGTCAGATCGGACCTTTCTGTCACATCCAGGAGAGCGTCATCGGTCCGGATTGCCGCATATTGCCGTTCTGTCATCTGGAAGGGACCGAGGTCGAGGCCGAATGCACCCTGGGGCCTTATGCCCGACTGCGCCCCGGCGTCCGTCTGGCCCGCAAGGTCCGGGTGGGGAATTTCTGCGAAATCAAGAAATCCACCATCGGCGCCGGCTCCAAGATCAGCCATTTGAGCTATATCGGCGATGCCCAGGTGGGCAGCGGCGTCAATGTGGGGGCTGGCACCATCACCTGCAATTACGATGGGGTGCACAAGCATCGGACCGTGATCGGGGATCATGTCTTCGTGGGATCGGATGTCCAGTTTGTCGCCCCTGTGCAGGTGGGTCCGGGCGCCACCATCGGCGCGGGCACCACCGTGACCAAGGATGTGCCCGCCGACTCCCTGGCCATCTCCCGCGCCCATCAGACCCATGTCATGAACTGGGCCGAAAAGCGCAAAGTGCGCTCCTGACCAGCCCGTTCTTCACGTGACGTGGATGCCTCACGTCAACGCCTGAGGAGATCTCTTCGTGTGCGGAATCATCGGTGTCATCGGCGAACGCAACGCCACACCCATCCTGGTGGAAGGACTCAAACGTCTGGAATACCGGGGGTACGACTCGGCTGGCATCGCGGTGGTGGCCCGGGATGGGGCCATCGAGATCACCCGTTCCAAAGGCAAGCTGATCCATCTGGAAGCCCGTCTGGCGGAAACCCCCCGTACCGGCATGGTGGGCATCGGTCACACCCGCTGGGCCACCCATGGCCCCCCCACCGAACAGAATGCCCATCCCCACCAGTCACGCCGCGTCGCGGTGGTCCACAATGGCATCATCGAGAACCATCAGGAACTGCGCCGCGAACTGATCGCCCAGGGAGCGCTCTTCACCTCGGATACCGATACCGAGGTGATTCCCCATCTGATCGATCTGGAGTTGGACCGGGGGCTGGAACCGGCGGATGCGGTGCGTGCCGCCATGCGACGTCTGCAGGGGGCCTATGCCCTGGGCATCCTGATCCGGGGAACGGATCTGCTCATCGCCGTGCGGCGCGGCAGCCCGCTGATCCTGGGGCTGGGAGAGGGGGAGAACTTCATCGCTTCCGACGCCACCCCGCTGGTCCCCTATACCCGGCGCATGATCTATCTCAATGACAATGATCTGGCGGTGCTCACCCGCACTTCGGTGCGGATCACGGATCTGGACGGCCATCCTGTAGACCGGCCTGTCAAGTTCTCCCACGTCAGCGCGGATCTCACCGACAAATGGCCCTATCGCCATTTCATGCAAAAGGAGATCTTCGAACAGCCCACCGTGTTGGGAGAGACCCTCAAAGGGCTCGTCAACAACATCGATCAGAGCGTGGATCTGCATGGGCTGGAAGGGGGTATCGATTTCTCATCGGTTCAGGCGGTCAATATCATCGCCTGCGGCACCTCGTATCATTCGGGCATGGTGGCCGGCTACTGGATCGAGCAGTTGGCCCGTCTGCCTGTGAGTGTCAACATCGCCTCCGAGTTTCGTTATCGGGAACCCCCATCTTTGCCCGGCGCGATCACCGTGGTCATCTCCCAGAGCGGGGAGACCGCCGATACTCTGGCGGCGTTGCGTTTTTGTCAGGCCCAGGGACAAAAGGTGCTGGCCATTGTCAATGTGCCGGAATCCACCATCGCCCGGGAGGCCGACGGGGTGCTCTACACCCAGGCCGGACCGGAGATCGGCGTGGCCTCCACCAAGGCGTTCACCACCCAGTTGATGGTCCTGGCCTGTCTCACCCTGGCTCTGGCGCGGGCCAGGGAGCTGCTTTCTCCGGAGCAGGAGAAGCTCTGGGTGGAAGAGTTGACCCGGGTGCCGGCCCGGGTGGAACAGGTGCTGCTTCACGATGAAGCTCTGCATCGCATCGCGGGGCGTTTCCTGAATGCCAAGGGCTTTCTTTTCATGGGGCGGGGAACCTGCTATCCCATCGCTTTGGAAGGGGCTTTGAAGCTCAAGGAGATCTCCTACATCCACGCCGAAGGGTATGCGGCTGGCGAAATGAAACACGGCCCCATTGCCCTGATCGACGCCGATCTTCCCGTGGTGGCCGTGGCGCCCCGGGATCCGCTGTTTGACAAGCTGGTCAGCAATCTGGAGGAGGCCAGAGCCCGGGGCGGGCGTCTGGTGGTGATCACTTCCCAGGTGGAGGATTCCCAGCATGCCCCCTTTGTGGCGGATCACATCATTTCCATGCCGGTTTGTGGCATGTTCGCCTCTCCCATGTTGTATGTGATCCCCTTGCAGCTTTTGGCTTATCACATCGCGGTGTTGAAGGGTACCGATGTGGATCAGCCTCGCAATCTGGCCAAAAGCGTCACTGTGGAGTAGATGCAACTTCATCCAAGTCTGGATGCAATGTTTTATTGATAGGGGTCCAGGGGGATTATCCCCCTGGTGGGGTCCAGGGGCGAAGCCCTTGGGACTTTAAGCCTTT
>JADGAB010000058.1 GCA_015232245.1 Magnetococcales bacterium
TCCGGGAGCGGTTCACCCGGCATGGCCTGGTGGCGGTGCGGGTGGGATCGCCGGCCTCCGGGGACCGGATCCGCTTCACCCGGGGGGGGCGGGAGGTCCTGGCGGGAGATCGGGTCCACTACCGGCGGCTGTGGTCGGAAACCGGTTGGCGCATGCGTGCCCTGCGGGATGATCCGGTCGCGGCCCGTCAGGAGTTCGATACCCTGCTGGATGTTTCGGATCCGGGCCTGTCGGTCCGCATCCCCTTCGAGACGCCCCCCATGATCCGTACCGGGGCCAGACCCGAAGTGCTCATCCTGCGGGAACAGGGGGTCAACGGTCATGTGGAGATGGCCGCCGCGTTTCACGCCGCGGGTTTCACCGCCGTGGACGCCACCATGACCGATCTGGCGCGGGAGCGGACCGATCTGACCCGCTTCCAGGGATTGGCCGCCTGCGGGGGATTCTCCTACGGGGATGTGCTTGGCGCGGGACAGGGGTGGGCCCGTTCGATTCTTTTCAACGATCGGCTGAAAGAACGGTTCACGGAATTTTTCCAGCGTGCCGATACCTTTGCATTGGGGGTGTGCAACGGTTGCCAGATGCTGAGCGCCCTGGCGGAGCTGATTCCCGGAGCCCAGGGGTGGCCCCGCTTTGTCCGCAACAAAAGTCATCGCTTCGAGGCCCGTCTGGTGAGCGTGGAGATCGCGCCATCCCCTTCGGTGCTGCTCGCCGGCATGGCCGGCGCCCGTCTGCTGGTGCCCTGCGCCCACGGGGAGGGCATGGCCACCCTTCTGCCCCGGGCAGAGGGCCAGATCGCCTTGCGCTATGTGGATAACCGGGGACATACCACCGAAAATTATCCCGCCAATCCCAACGGCTCTCCGGGCGGTGTGGCCGGGGTGACCTCCCTGGATGGTCGGGTGACCATCATGATGCCTCACCCGGAACGGGTGTTCCGCTGGGTGCAGCACTCCTGGATCCCGGAGGGTCAACAGGGAGATGGACCCTGGTTGCGGATGTTCGCCAATGCCCGGTCGTGGTTGGATGGGGCCTGATTCGCCGCTTGCAAGCTCAGGTGAGAGCCATGGACGCAGAAGAAGAAGAGATCCCGCAAGACGAAGAACCCAAATCCGGAAAGAAGAAAATTCTTCTTCTGGGCGCGCTGGTCATTGGCCTGGTGTTGATTGTCGGCGGCGGCTGGTTGGTCTATACCAAGGTCGGGGCCATCAAGGGCTCTTCCGAGGCCGAACAGGCCCATCGCGAGGCCACCGAAGCGGAAAAACGGCTGCGTCTGTCCGGCCCACTGAAAGGGATCCCGGACGGTTTCGAAGGTCCGGAAGCCCCTCCCCCGATCACCATCAGCCGTCAGGGGGTGAGCGTCGATCAACTGCTGATCATCGTCCTGGAGAGCGGTGAACGGCGGGTGCAGGGCCGGCTGTTCAACCATGGCGGTCAGCAGTTGAGTACCGCCCGGGTGAATATCGAATTTTTGAGCGCCTCCGGTCAGGTGGTGCTCATTCGTCCGGTCAATCCCCTGGTGGTCTCCGGCGGCATTTTTGGCGACCAGTCCGAACCCTTGCCACCCGGTACCGCGCGGCGTTTCCTGGTGGCCACGGATGACACCCCCGCCTCCTGGAACGGCAAGGTGGAGGCCAAGGTCATGGAGGCTCGGTTCGGCGTGGCGCTCGTCGAGGAAGCGCGTCGATGAGTCTGGTGCTGGCTTCCACCTCGGTTTATCGGCGTCAGTTGCTCGAACGGCTCGGTCTGCCCTTTCTGGTGGCCTCCCCCCATACCGATGAAAGCCCTCTGCCGGAGGAGTCCCCGGAAAATCTCGTCTGTCGCCTGGCCGAGGCCAAGGCCGCGGCGGTGGCCGGACTCCATCCCGGCGCCACGGTCATCGGCTCGGATCAGGTGGCGCTCATCGACGGGAGGGTGCTGGGCAAACCGGGCACTCTGGAAAATGCCGCGGCGCAATTGCGTCTCGCTTCGGGCCGGGCGGTGCTGTTCTTGAACGGCCTGTGCCTGTTGAGCCCCCACGCCCCCACCCGCCAGATCGACATGATTCCGTTTCGCGTCCATTTCCGCCACCTGAGCGATGATCAGATCCTGCGCTATCTGGAACGGGATCAACCCTTCGACTGCGCCGGAGGTTTCAAATCCGAACGGTTGGGCATCGCCCTCTTCGAACGCATGGAAGGGGATGACCCGACCTCCCTGATGGGATTGCCGCTCATCGCTCTGACCGGCATGCTGACCCGCGTCGGTATGCCGGCGGTGTGAATCTTTTCGCCATGGGCCCGCTTCCCCACCGGATCGAACGCTGGCGTCAGGCTCTGCCCTTGACCTTGCAGGCGTTGATCATTACCGGCGCCGCGGGGATTCTCTTCTGGTTTCTGCAAGACGCTTTTTATTCCAACCGGTTGCAGGAGTTTTTCCAGGAACACATCCTGGAGGAGCTGCGTCGCGATGTGTTGGCGGACCGGCTGCAGTTCGACGCCCGTCTGCGGCTCCAGGAGCAGACCACCCGCCTGCTGGTGGAACGCCAGGCGTTTGTGCGACATGTCGGACTTCAGGAAGAGATCTGGTCCGGAGAGCCGTCGGAGCCGCTCCGGCACACGGAGATCCCTGCCTGGCTGCCGGAACGGGCCGTCATGCCCGAGGTCTTGCAACACGGTCATCTGTTTCTGGTCGATGGCCGTGGCCGGGTGCGGGAGAGCCTGCCGGACGGGGACAAACCGTTCCCGGTTGCCATGGTGGAGCGCTTCGCCGACGCCTGTCTGAGCCGCGGTCCGACCGGGAGCACCGTTTTTCGTGCCGGAATTCCCGATTTTCTCACCTGCGCCATCCTGCCGGGTTCCCAGGACGCGGCCCGGGCTTTGCTGGTGGTCGTCACCCCCCTGGATGATCAGTTTTTGCAGTCGTTCCGCTTTTCCAGCGAATTCTACGAGCCCCGGGTGCTGCTGGATGCCAGCGCCACCCGCATCGTCTCCAGCAGCCGTCCCGATCTGGTGGGGGCCGGTCTCTCCCTGGACGCCCTCCAATCCGACTATTTCATGCTGACCGGCGCCCTGGCCGAGGAGAATCCGGCTGACAGGAGCGCGGTGCGTTTTGCCGGTCTGATTCCCAAAGCCCAGCTTGCCGCCATCACCACCGCCCTGATTCGCGAAGGAAGCCGACAGCGGGCCATCGGCCATCTGTTGATGATCGCGGTTTTTGTTGGGATCATCTACTGGCTGGGACGGGGCATGGAGTCCTTGACCCGGCGCATGCTCACCTTTGCCCGGGACCGGCTGCATCTGGCCCTCTCTCCCGCCGCACCGGGGGATGCCTTGCAACAGGTGATCCGGCAATTCGATATCCTGACCATCGAAATCGAGGAGACCCGCGCCCGGGAGGCCCGTTCCTCCGCCCAACTCGCCCAGAGCAATCAGGCCCTGGAAAACTCCCTGACCATGCTCAAGCGGACCCATGTGCAACTGCTGGAATCGGAAAAGATGGCGGCCCTCGGGGGACTGGTGGCTGGCGTGGCCCACGAGATCAACACTCCGGTGGGCATTGGCGTCACCGCCGCCTCGTTTCTGGACAGCCGTACCCGGGAGTGTCAGACCCGCTATGCCGAGGGAACCCTGGACCGGACCGAGCTGGATGGCTATTTTCGGGATGCCCGGGACTCCTCCGGCATGATCCTGGCCAATCTGATGCGCGCCGCCGAACTGGTCCGCAGTTTCAAGCAGGTGGCCGTGGATACCAGCAGCGAAGCCAGCCGGCGGTTCGATTTCGTCACCGTCATCCAGCAGATTCTGCAAAGCCTCCACCCCCGTCTGAAGAAAACCCGTCACAAGGTGCGGGTGGATTGCCCCGAAGGGTTGAGCCATTTTGGTCGTCCAGACGTTTTTTCACAGATCATCACCAATTTTGTGCTAAACTCCCTGCAGCACGGGTTGAGGGATGACCAGGATGGTACAATGCGCATTCAGGTGCGCGCTCAGGGGGAGGAGATCGTGCTGCATTACACGGATGACGGTCGGGGCATGGACGAAGAGGCCCTGGCCCGGATCTTCGAACCGTTCTTCACCACCGCCCGGCACAAGGGTGGCAGCGGCCTGGGCATGCATATCGTCTTCAACCTGGTCACCGGGACTTTGGGTGGCCGGATCCGCTGTGATTCCGCCCCCGGACAGGGCGCGGCCTTCATCATCACCTTTCCCGCCCGTCATGAACGCCAACCCAGGGAGTCCAACCCGCCTTTGGAGCAACGCCCATGGCCGTGAACGATCTGCTGTTCGCCGATGACCCGACTCCCCGGCCCGCGGAGAGAGTCCGGGATGCCAAACCCTGGAAATTGATGATCGTCGATGACGATCCGGACGTACACTCCTTGAGCTGTCTGGTGCTGCGCAGTTTCCGCTTCGAGGGGCGGGGCCTGGAGTTTGTCCATGGCTACTCCCGCGACGACGCCGAACGGTTGATGCGGGAGCACCCGGATACCGCGGTGCTGCTGCTGGATGTGGTCATGGAGAGCGATCAGGCCGGTCTGGAGGCGGTGCGCTGCATTCGGGAGACCTTGAAGAATCGCTTCGTGCGCATCATCTTGCGTACCGGACAGCCGGGGTACGCCCCGGAACAGCGGGTGATTCTGGATTATGATATCAATGATTACAAAGAAAAAACCGATCTTACCGACATCCGTCTGACCACCGCCGTCATCACCTCCCTGCGCTCCTATCGGGACATGATGGTCATCGAACACAACCGGCGTGGACTCCAGAAGATCATCCATGCCACCGGCAGCCTCTTCGAACCCCGTTCCATCAAGAAACTGGCCGCCGGAGCCCTGACCCAACTGGTGTCGATCCTCGGCCTGGACGAAAGCGCCCTCTATGCCCAGGCCTCCGGTTTCGCGGTCAACGACGCCAGTGGCGGCAGGATGGTCCTCTACGCCGGCACCGGACGGTTCAGCGAACGGGTCGGAGAACCCCTGGAGAGCGTCGTGGAGCCGGCCACCATGGAGTTGATCCGTCAGGCCATCGAAAACCGGGCGAGCCTGTTTGCGGACAATCTCTTTCTGGGTTATTTCCAGACCCGGCAGGGATCGGTGAATCTGCTCTATCTCAGGGGGATCGGCTCCCTGGAGGAGTGGGACCAGGAGTTGATCCGGCTTTATTCGGCCAACGTGGGACTGGCCTTTGACAATGTGCTCATGAACCGGGAGATCTTCGATACCCAGCAGGATCTGACCTTCACCCTGGGCGAGCTGATCGAGGGGCGTTCCAACGAAACCGGCAATCACGTGCGTCGGGTGGCGGAGTGCGCCCGTCTGCTGGGGGCCCGGGCCGGTCTGGGAGAGGATGACCTGGAACTGCTTTGGCTGGCGGCGCCATTGCACGATCTGGGCAAGATCGGCATTCCGGAGTCCATTCTGAAAAAACCCGGCGAACTCGACAGCGCCGAATGGGAGTTGATGAAGGATCACGCCCTGCTGGGGGCGCGTCTGTTGAAGGGCTCCAACCGTCGCATCTTCCGCACTGCCGGGATCATCGCCGTTCAGCATCACGAACGCTGGGACGGCGCTGGTTATCCGTTGGGTCTGAAAGGGGAGGAGATCCATCTGTTCGCCCGGATCGTCTCCCTGGTGGAGGTGTTCGACGCCCTGGCCCATGAACGGGTACACAAGAAAGCCTGGTCACTGGAAAGCACCCTGGAGTTCATTCGCAGTGGCCGGGAAAGAAGGTTTGATCCCCGACTGGTGGATCTGTTTTTCGACAATGTGGAGGAGTTCCTGAGTATCTGCCAGGAGTACGCCGATGTGCCTGGCGGGCAGGAGGCCGAAAGCGGGCAGGCGCGGGGGGAAGTGGAGCGGGTATGAGCAGCGAGGTCACTTTGCCGTTTTTTGTGGACGGAAACGGGTTGGCAGCCCGTCTGGGAAGCGGTACCCTGCGGGTGGTGCAGGTGGGAGGGGAGAACTACCATCCCCGCATGCATGTGCCCGGGGCGGCGTTGGTCTCCTATGCGGAGTTCACCACCCAGCGGGATGGTCTGCCGGGCATGCGACCGGAACCGGAACAACTGGCCCCTCTGTTCGGGCGGCTGGGGATTGCGGTTGACACCCCGGTGGTGGCGTATGACCTGGCCGGGGGCACGGACGCCGCCCGGTTCGCCTGGACCCTGGCCACCCAGGGACACCGGGGAGGCTGCGCCCTGCTGGACGGGGGCCTGCCGGTCTGGGTTCAGGAACAGCGCCCCGTGGAGTCGAGCGCTCCGGTGATCCATCCCGTCATCTTCACCCCTGGCGAAGAGAATTCGTGGGAGGTGGAACGGGAAGATGTCCAGGGGGTGATTGCGGGTCGGAGTCAGGCCCGTCTTCTGGATACCCGAACCCGCAACGAATATGTCGGGTTGACCCTGCGGGGGCCACGGGGACATCTGCCGGGCGCGCTCCACATGGACTGGATGGAGGCTTTGATCAGTCGTCAGGATCCCCGCCTGCAGCCCCGGGAATCCCTGTTGGCCCGTCTGGCGGCCCTGGGGCTGAAAGATCCGCAGCAGGAGGTCATCCTCTATTGCGAAACTTCCCATCGCGCTGCCCATACCTGGGTTCTGTTGCGTCATCTCGGCTGGCGGAAGGTCCGTCTGTATGACGGCTCCATGGCCGAGTGGCGTATGTACGATCTGCCGGTAACTGCCGGCGATTCACCTTAAATGTTGAGGGTTTAGGATTTCCCCATGTTCGATTCCCTTTCCGACCGTCTCGAAGCGGTCTTCAAGAAACTCAAAGGTCAGGGCTCCCTGAACGAGAAGAACATCCGCGATGCCATGCGGGAAGTGCGCGTGGCCCTGCTGGAGGCGGATGTCCATCTGGATGTGGTCAAATCCTTCGTCGCCCGGGTGCGGGAGAAATCCCTCGGGCAGGAGGTGATGGGCTCCTTGACCCCCGGACAACAGGTGATTCATCTGGTCCACAAAGAGCTGATCCATGTGATGGGCGGGGTGAACGAGCGCCTGAATCTGGCGGCCCAGCCTCCGGTGGTGGTGCTGATGGTGGGTCTGCAGGGTTCGGGCAAGACCACCACCACGGCCAAGCTCGCCAAGCGTCTGTTGGAAAAGGAGCGTCGCAAACCCCTGCTGGCCTCATTGGACGTCTACCGTCCCGCGGCCATGGATCAGTTGGCCACCGTGGGCGAGGCTGTGGGCGCCAAGGTGCTGCCCACCTCGCCGGGGGAGGATCCCCGGGAGATCGCCAAACGGGCGCTGCAGGTCGCCCGTACCGGCGGGTTCGATGTGTTGCTGCTGGACACCGCCGGTCGCCTGCATGTGGACGCGGAGTTGATGACCGAACTGGTGGATGTGGCCGCGCTGGTCAAGCCCACGGAAATCCTGCTGGTGGTGGACTCCATGACCGGTCAGGACGCGGTGAACGTGGCCCGGGAGTTCGATCAGAAACTCTCCGTGACCGGCGTGATCCTGACCAAAACCGATGGCGATGCCCGGGGGGGCGCGGCCCTGTCGGTACGGCATGTCACCGGCAAGCCCATCAAGTTTCTGGGCACCGGCGAAACCATGGATGGCCTGGAACCCTTCCATCCCGACCGGGTGGCCTCCCGCATCCTGGGCATGGGCGACATCCTCTCCCTGGTGGAAAACGTCATGGAGAAGGTGGATCTCCAGGAGACCTCCAAGCTCCAGGAGAAACTGCTGACCTCCGCGTTCACCCTGGAGGATTTTCTGGCCCAGATGCAGCAGATCAAGAAAATGGGTCCGCTGGATGAGTTGATGGCCATGATCCCGGGGGTGAAACAGGCCATGAAGGGGCGTGACATGAACGTGGACACCCGTCATCTGAAACGGGTGGAGGCGATCATCCTTTCCATGACCCCTCTGGAGCGGCGCAAGCATCAGCTTCTCAACGCCTCCCGCAAGAAACGCATCGCCATGGGTTCGGGCACCAGCGTGCAGGAGGTGAATCAACTGCTCAAACAGTTCATTCAGACCCAGACCTTGATGAAACGGTTCGGCAAGCTGGGCAACAAGGGCTTTTTGCGCGGTGGCATCCCCGGACTCGGCGGGGGCGGTTTCCCGGGAGCCGGACTGTTCGGAGGCGGCAAGCCCCCGGGACTCTCCGGATAGCCTTGAAAGGGGTGTTGCCGCGATGCGCAACTTTTCCGGTTCCGGTCGGTCCCAGTATGATACCACCCTGAAGGATCTGTTCACCGAACCTCCTCAGCGTCTGTTGCAGCTTCTGGTGGGTGGTCGGGCCGTGACCCATCTGCCGGTGGAGTTTGCCGTCACCCGTAAATGGATTCCGGATCTGGTGTTTCTGATGGAAGACGGGTCCATACTGCATCTGGAACTCCAGGGGGCTCCGGAACTGCTGGTCTGGCGCATGTTGATCTATTACGCCTGGATCCGGCAACGCTACCCGGACAGACCCTTGATGCAGAAAGTGCTCTATGTGGGCCATGACCCCTGGAATCCCCGTGTCGCCATCCAGGAGGCCGCCTTGCAATTTCATTTCGAGGTGGTGGACATCCGGGATATCGATTGCCGGGAATTGCTGGCCAGTCCGGTGCTGGAGGAGAACATTCTGGCGATTCTGTGTCGCATGGAGAATCATCGGGAGACGATCCGGGAGATTTTTCACCGGATCAGCATGTTGCCCCAGAAGCAAAGAAGCGATGCCTTGACCAAGATGGTGGTGCTGGCGCGTCTGCGCCGTCTGGAAACCGTGATTGAAATGGAGGCCAACGAGATGTCGCTGATCTTCAACGTGATGGAAAACGATGTGTTGCGGCCCATGCTCCTCAAGGCCCGGATCGAAAGCGAGCAGCAGGGGTTGCTGCGAGGTCGCCAGGAGGGTCGCCAGGAGGGTCGCCAGGAGGGTCGCCAGGAGGGTCGCCAGGAGGGTCGCCAGGAGGGGGAACGGGATATCCTGATGCGTCTGATGAATCGTCGGTTTGGCCCGTTGTCTGCCGAGGACCGGGCGCGGGTCGAATCGACGGACCCGGAGACTCTGGAGATATGGATCGATCGGGTTCTGGAGGCGCAACGGTTGGAAGATCTCTTCGCGCCCGGTTGCAAAGAGGGATAAACGCTCAAGAGAGGCGGTCTGGCAAAATAACGCCTTTACTCGGAGGGCTTCCTGATGGAAAATAGACGATTTAACCAGCCAATCCCGGAGCGGTTCTGACCGGGTGGTGGGATGCAGGACGAGCGGATTCGAAACAAGGAGCGCGGGTCATGGCCTGGAACGACAATGGTGGAGGACAAGGCCCCTGGGGCCAGGGAGGAGGCGCGTCGCCTCAGCCACCGGATATGGATGAAATCGTCCGGGTATTGAAGGAACGGTTTCAATCCCAGGCGCCGATGCTGCGGATCTGGCCGTTTCTGCTGGTGATCGTCCTGGCGGTCTGGATGGCCACCGGCATCTATGTGGTGGGACCGGATGAAAATGGCGTGGTGCTTCGTTTCGGACGGCATGTGGAAACCACGGGTCCAGGCCCCCATTGGCGTCTGCCCTATCCCATCGCCACCGTGCTGACCCCCAAAGTCACCAAGGTGGAACGGATCGAAATCGGCTATCGTTCCCGCACCCGGTCGGATGGCCGGTCCGTCGGGGACGAAGTGGATGTGCCCGCGGAATCCCTCATGCTTACCGGCGATGAGAACATCATCGATATCGATATGAGCGTCCAGTATCGCATCAAGGACAACGGAGCGGCCAATTACCTGTTCAATCTGCGCAATCCCACCTCGGACCGCCACAAGGTGGTCCGGGATGCCGCCGAGTCCTCCATCCGTCAGGTGATCGGTCGCAACGAAATCGACAGCGCCTTGACCTCAGGCAAGGAAAAAATCCAGTCCGATGCCAAAATGACCATGCAAAAGATTCTCGACAACTACAACAGCGGCATCCTGATCGTCGCCGTGCAGTTGCAGAAGGTCGCCCCCCCTCCCGAGGTGGTCCATGCCTTCAAGGATGTGGCCAGCGCCCGGGAGGACCGGGAACGGGCCGTGAACGAGGCCCAGGGCTATGCCAACGACATCCTGCCCAAGGCCAAGGGCGAAGCCGCCAAGCTGATCCAGGAGGCCGAAGGGTATCGCACCGCCAAGGTGACCCGGGCCCAGGGGGACATCCATCGGTTTCTGGCCATTCTCAAGGAGTATGACAAGGCCCGGGATATCACCGAAACCCGGCTTTATCTGGAAACCATGGAAGATGTTCTGGGAGCGGTCAACAAGGTGATCATCGATCCCAAGGTCAGCGGAAACCTGATGCCCTATCTGCCGTTGCCCCAGGGTGGACTCCGCCCCCCTCGTGGCGAAAGCGGCAAGGGGGATGTCGCCCCGGGCAAGGGAGACGCGCCATGAACAAGAATCTCTCCATTGGGATCGCCCTGGTGGGTGTGGCCATTCTGGTGATTCTCACCCAATCGGTCTATACCGTGGCCCAGTGGCGGCAGGCCCTGGTGGTGCAATTGGGCAAACCGGTGGAACCGGCCATCAGCGAGCCGGGTTTGCACTTCAAGATTCCGTTTTTGCAGGAGGTCCATTTCTTTGATCGTCGCCTGCTGGAGTTTGATCAGGAACCTCAGGAGATCCTCTCCTCGGACAAGAAAAACCTCAAGGTGGACAGCTACTCCCGCTGGCGCATCGTCGATCCGCTGAAGTTCTTCCAGACCGTGCGGGACGAAAATGGCGCCGCGGATCGCTTGAACGATATCATCTACTCCAACATCCGTGAGGTGCTGGGACAGTTCACCATGCTGGAGATCGTCTCGGAATCCCGCGCCGATCTCACCCTGCGGATCCGGGAACAGACCAATAGCCAGGCCAACCGTTACGGCATCGAGATCATCGATGTGCGCATCAAGCGGACCGATCTGCCGGCGGAGAACTCCAAGGCGGTCTTTCGGCGCATGCAGACCGAACGGGATCGCCAGGCCAAACAGTATCGGGCGCAGGGGGAGGAGGAGGCGGTCAAGATCCGCTCCAAGGCGGCCCGGGAACGGGAAGTGCTCCTCGCGGAAGCCTACAAGAGCGCCCAGGAGATCCGTGGCCATGGGGATGCCGAGGCCACCCGGGTCTATGCGGAAGCCTATCGCAAGGATCCCCGTTTCTATGAGTTCACCCGGACCCTGGAGGCCTATGGCAAGACCCTGGGCAAGGATTCCACCACCATCGTGATGGAACCGTCGGGTTTCTTCCGTTACCTGCAACAGGGTGCGGCCCCGGCTTCCCGTTAAAAAGAGATATCTGGGATGCGGGATTTCTTGAGTGCTTTGGGACTGGTGCTGATCCTGGAAGGGGTGCCCTATTTTCTGGCTCCCGGCAGGATGCGCCGCTGGGTGGCCGGCATCATCGATCTGCCGGATTCCCTGTTGCGGCGCACCGGATTTCTGCTCATGGCTCTGGGGTTGTGGGTGGTCTATCTGGCGCGGGGCTGATCCTGGCCTTGAAGGAGTTGTGATGGAATACGCGCATGACGGCTTGCCAAAGGTGGGATCTTCCGGGAAGCGTTGGGAGGGGCTGGGGCCGAACCCTCGGGATCTGACCAACGCCACCCTGGATGTGAATGCCCTGGCATCCCGCGCCACACATTGGAGTGCCGTGGGCATTTTGCCCGCCGACGCGCTGGAGGAGTTGGGCGCGGCAGGAGAACTCACAGGCCCGGTGCAGGCATGGGTGGAGGCCAGACCCATACAGCGGGAGGGCCGGGTCCGGGTGCTGGTGCAGGGACAATGCCGGGGGATCCTCCGGGTGGCTTGCGTCCGCTGTTTGAATGAATTTCCTCTGGATATCGATGCCGAAATCGATGCTCTTTACGCCGTGGGGAAAGACCCGGCCATGAAGAACAAAAAATGGCGCTTCGAAGAGGATCTGGAGTTTCTTCCCGACGGATTGCTGAAAATCCGCCATCTGGTCGAGGAGGAGTTGTTGCTTGCCCTGCCCATGCACCCGGTATGCGTCACCGGGTGCGCCGGCCTGTGTGTCGGATGCGGGGCAGACTTGAATCGCACCCAGTGTCAGTGCCGCGAGAACGTTTCTGGCGGTCCTTTTGCGGTTCTGCAATCCTTGCAATCCTCCTGAATCGCCAGGACGCGGCGGTTCGGGACTTACACGTTCTTGAAGAATGAAGGAGATGACCCATGGCTGTTCCAAAAAAGAAGATCTCTTCCTCCCGCGCTGGCAATCGCCGTTCCCACAATGCCCTGACGCCTCCGGCTCTGTCGTTGTGCTCCAACTGTCAGGAACTCCGCCCGCCCCATCAGGTCTGTCCCCATTGCGGCTGGTATAAAGGTCGCGAGATTGTGGCGGCCAAGGAGTAGTTGGCCGGAAGATTGAAACCGGAATCATTTCGGGATGCAATCTTTGGAAAAAAAGCGAGGGGCCGGGGGACTCTTCCCCCGGGGTTGTGACGCTTAAGCATAAAAATTTTTAATGCTTGAATAAATTTTTATGTTTGAAAGTCCCAAGGGTTTCGCCTCTTGACCCCACCAGGGGGATGATCCCTTTGGACCCCTGTCAGTAAAACAACGCATTCCGAAACGGGTGCGGTTCAGAATCCACTCAGGAAGAACCAATGTGACCATTCGCATCGCCTTGGATGCCATGGGAGGAGATCGGGCCCCCGTCGCACCTGTTGAAGGGGCGGTGCTGGCCCTGGAACACCATCCGGATTGCGAGTTCATTCTGGTTGGTCAGGCCGGGGTGATCGAGGCGGAATTGACCCGTCTGGGGGTGGATCACAGCCATTTCACCATCCACCCCGCCAGCGAGGTGGTGGGCATGGCTGAAAAGCCCTCCGTGGCGTTGAGGAGCAAAAAAGACTCCTCCATGCGTGTGGGGGCCAATCTGCTCAAGAGCGGTCAGGCGGACGCCTTTGTCTCTTCGGGCAATACCGGCGCTCTCATGGCCACAGCCCGTTACGTGCTCAAGACCCTGCCCGGGGTGGATCGGCCCGCCATCATGGCGGTGGTCCCCTCCATGACCGGTCAGACCCTGATGCTGGACGTGGGGGCCAACGTCGATTGCACCGCGGATCATCTTTGTCAGTTCGCCTTGATGGGCAAGGTTTATGCGATGGCGGTCATGGACCTGCCCAATCCCCGCGTTGGCCTGCTCAATATCGGCGAAGAGGAGATCAAGGGCAACGAAGTGGTCAAGGAGGCGGCTGAACGCCTCAAACAGAGCGGTGGTGTCGGCTTTGTCGGCAACGTGGAGGCCTCCGACATCTTTTCCGGAGGGGTGGATGTGGTGGTCTGCGATGGTTTTGTGGGCAATGTCTCCCTCAAGACCACCGAAGGCATGGCGCGGATGCTGACCCACTTCCTGCGAGAGGCATTCAGCGCATCCATCTGGACCAAACTGGGGTATCTGGCGGCCAAACCGGCTTTGGCCACGTTCCGTTCCCGCGTGGACCCGCGCAAGTATAATGGGGCCATCCTGTTGGGACTCAACGGGATCGTGGTCAAGAGTCACGGTTCGGCGGATCCTTATGCCTTCAGCCGGGCCATCGATGTGGCTGCGGGACTGTCGGCCAATCGGGTCAACGAAAAGATCCGGCGCGCGATTGAGGCTCTGGCCGACACAGGGGGGGAGTGACAACGCATGTCCAGACTGACGGCTCGTATCATCGGAGTGGGTTCCTATCTTCCGGAGAAACGGCTTACCAATAGTGATCTGGCTCAGTTCGTGGAAACTTCGGATGAGTGGATCCGTTCTCGCACCGGCATCGGCGCCCGGCATGTCGCCGCAGATGGGGAGTTCACCTCGGATCTGGCCGCGGAGGCGGGTCGTCGGGCGTTGCAGGCGGCGGGCGTTCCGGCGGAATCCATCGATCTGCTGATCGTGGCCACCACCACGCCGGATCTGGTGTTTCCCTCCACCGCTTCCATCGCGCAACACAAACTGGGCATGTCGGGCCGGCGCATTCCCGCTTTCGATGTTCAGGCGGTTTGCGCGGGTTTCATTCACGCCATCTCCATCGCCGACCAGTATATCCGGGCCGGCACCTGCTGGCGGGTCATGGTCATCGGCGCGGAGACCGTCTCCCGCATCCTGGACTGGAATGACCGGGGCACCTGCATCCTGTTTGGCGACGGGGCCGGCGCGGTGATTCTGGAGGCGGAACGCAACAATGGTGAACGGGGTATTCTCTCCACCCATCTCCACGCCGACGGTTCCCTGGTGGATCTGCTCAAGACCACGGGTGGGGTCTCCCGTGGGGGGCCGCCGGAGGGCGGTTCGGCCACCATTCGCATGCAGGGCAATGAGGTTTTCAAACATGCGGTCAAGGCGTTGGAGTCTTGCGTGGATGAGACCCTGGTGGCCAACGGGCTTTCCAAGGAGCAGATCGACTGGCTGGTGCCCCATCAGGCCAATATCCGCATCATTCAAAGCACCGCCAAGCGGTTGGGCATGTCCATGAATCGGGTGGCCGTCACCCTGGAGCGTCATGGCAATACCTCGGCGGCCAGTGTGCCGCTGGCTTTGGATGAGGTGGTGCGGGATGGACGCATCCAGGCGGGTCATCATGTGTTGATGATCGCGGTGGGCGGCGGCTTTACCTGGGGATCGGCCCTGGTCAAATGGTAGGGTAGTGGGGTTCATGGTCAGGTTTTACTTATAGGGGTCCAGGGGGATTATCCCCCTGGTGGGGTCCAGGGGCGAAGCCCTTGGTGGGGTCCAGGGGCGAAGCCCTT
>JADGAB010000059.1 GCA_015232245.1 Magnetococcales bacterium
AAGGTGTTATCCGTCACCCGGAACAGAAACGGCTGACCCTGGGTGGCCAGTTGATCGGTCAGGGACGTGGTCAGTTGGGGGGGTTCGTTGGGCGGAGTGACCAGCAGCAGAAAAAGATCCGAACGGTCCGCTCCGGCCAGATCCTTGGCCGTCACCTTCAAATTGAACAGCTTGCCCACATCCTCGACGGTGGGGGTGCCGAACAGGGTCCAGGTGGTGGCGTCATATTGCAGCCAGGAGGGCAAGGCGGAACCGTCGGATTTGACCACCTCGGCCACCAGATGATCCCCGGGATCCACATCCGTGAAGGCGTCCAGCAGGGAGCGGGTGAAAAAGCGATCCTGGATGGCAAAACCGTTTTCCACCAGATGAACCAGGATCGGGGCGTCGTTGACATTTTCCATGGTGACGGAAAAAACCGCCGCGCCGCCGCCTCCCTGGCTGTCCGTGGCCGTCAGCCGGATGGCCAGCAGATTGCTGAAATAGTCCGCCAGGGTGCCGGTAAAATGTCCCGTGGCCCCGTCGAAGTGCAACCAGGACGGCAGAGGGGAGCCGTCGGCAAGATCGGCCTTCAAGGTGATGGTCTGCCCCGCATCCGCGTCCGTGAATAAATCATGCGGCAGGATGAAGGTGAATGGCGTCTCCTCCCGGATGGTCCAGACGGGCAGGGTTCCGGTCATGGCCGGATAGTGGTTGGTGGGAGTCAGGGTCAGATTGAAATCCGTGCTCACCCCCACCCCGGAGCGGTCCGTGGCGGTGACGCGCACCCCGTATCCGGCCTCCAGGCTGTCCGGGGCATTTCCGGCAAACGCTGCGCTGGAGGGGTCGAACTTCAGCCACTCCGGCAGCGCCGCGCCATCCTGCAACGTGGCCGCAAGGGTCAGTTGATCGCCGGAGTCCGGATCGTGAAACAGATCCCTGGGCAAACCGATCAAAAATCCCTTGCCGCCGTGGATCTCCTGGTCAACCATGGTCCCGCTGACCACGGGCGCATCGTTGACATTGATCACCTTCAGGGAGAAATCCACCGCCGTGGTCAAACCAACGCTGTCTTTGGCCGTGACCTTGAGGGCCAGATCCACCACATCCCCCTGATCCGGCTTGCCTGAGAATGTCAAGGTGGATTCGTGGAAGGTCAACCAGCCGGGCAGAGCCCCGCCACCTGCCATCGCGGCGGTATAGGACAGGGTATCTCCCGGATCGCTGAAGGTTCCCGCCGGCAGGGTATAAGTGAAAAAGCTCTTTTCGGTGGCCTGTTGCTCCGGCACCGTGCCGGCAACGGGGGCGGCCAGTGGCGAACGGAAAGTGACGGAAAAATCCCCGCCAGCCTGGGCATTGGCCAGATCCTTGACCAGCAGACGCAAGGCCAGGGTCTGATTCTCCATGGCATCCGGCGCCACCCCGGAAAAGGTGCGAGACTCGCCATCGAAGGTGAGCCAGTCGGGCAGAGGATTCCCGTCCGCCTGGGCGGCGGTCACGGTGAGTTTATCCCCGGTATTCATCACCACATCGGCATCGGTGATCAACGTACCGGGCAGGGCGTATTCGAACACCCGGCCCGTCAGGGCCGTGAGGGTGCCGGGCAACGATCCCAGATGCGGGGCGTCGTTGATGTTTTTCACCACCAGTTCAAAATCCTTGGCCGTGGTCTGGCCAATGGTGTTGGTGGCGGAAAGGCGGATGATCCGGGTACCCACATCATAGGCGTCCGGGGTGCCGGAGAAATCCAGGGAGCCGCCGGAAAACTTCAACCACCCCGGAAGAGGGGTGCCGTCGGCCAGGGTTGCGGCAAAGGTCAGGGTCTCCCCGTTGGGATCGACAAACATCCCCTGGGGCAAAAGGGTATGAAAAAGATGATCCTGGGTGGCCAGCATGCGGGGCAGAGCCGAAAAGGTCGAACCGATCCCCTCATCCAGGGTCTTCTGGAAATGCTGCCGGGCCACATCCTCGGAAACCAGACTGGTGATCTGTTCCTGGGTGAGAAAACTCTTCAACTGATCGTTGTTGGCAAACTGTTCCGTGGGCAGCGACAGATCGATCTGCAATCCCGCCGCATGGCTGATGGTGGCAGCGGAGATGGTGATGCCGTTGCTCGGATCCCCATCCGAGTCCAAAGTCTGCAACAGCCGCAACAGGTTGCTGACGATGTTCTGATTGGTCTGGCCGGAACTGGTGGCCAAAGTCAAAGGCGTCAGGGTGACGGAAGAGTCGGCGACCTCCCCCATGGTCACTTCACCCAATACCAGTCCTCCCAGGGTGAAGGTGATTTTGTCCCCGGGACGATAATAGAATCCCCCATTGGCGTCGGTGGTCCCGGTCATCCCCCCGGAGGCGTAGGCAAGCCCCTCCACTGGCGCATCCACGAAGAAGCCCTGTTCCACCAGCACATACGGGGAGTCCGCGGTACGCACGTTCACCAGGAAGGTGTCAGAGGCGCTTTTGCCCGCCACATCCGTGGCCGTCACCTTCAGGTTGTAACTCCCCGTGTTGGCCGGCGTCACCCCGTTGACCGTCAACACGCCGCTGGCGGCGTCGAACTGCATCCAGGAGGGCCAGGACTGGACATTGCCCAGATCATCCACCAGCATCGCCGCAAGGGTGAGCTTCTCCCCCGGGTCCACCCCCAGATCCGGATCCGTGAAGGTGCCCGCCGGCACCTGAAAAGAGAAACTCCGGCCATCCGGCAGTTGGGGCAGATACTCCCCGCTCACCTTGGCCAGAAGCACGGTGCGCTCGGCCAGCGGCACTCCGCCCACCACGGATCTGGACACCATCGGCGGATCGTTCACATTGGCCACGCTGATGGTGAATACCTGATGGCTGGTGGCCGAGAGGCTGTCTTTGGCCAGCAGATCGATTGTCACCTGCCCCACATCCCCGCTGCCCGGAGTGCCGGCAAAGAGTCCGGTGGTCGCGTCGAACTTGAGCCAGTTCGGCAACGCATCTCCGCCCAAACGGTGGGCGCTCAGCGTGACCGCATCCCCGTCAGGATCCGACCAGGCACCCAACTGCAAGGAAAATCCACTCTTCTCCTGCACCGTCTGACCCGTCACGATGGGCAAAACCGGCGCATGATTCACCCGGGTGACGATCAGCTCGGTCTTGCCCAAGGAGAACAACATGTTGTCGAGAATGAAGGAGATGCCGTTGGGGCTGAAACTCAAGGAGTTGACATCGAGCTTGGTCACGGCGGCAAGCGTGCTCTCCGCCACCGCGTAACTGCCCCCCTGCTTGACCGCGGATTGCAGATCCTTCCAGGCGATCTCCACCGGTTTTTTGTCCGGATCCACAATCACGTTGCCGGATTGCTCCCCGGGAAGCGTCAGGGGATCCCCGGGTTTGTTCCCGTCCGGATGAAGGTTGTGATCCGGATTCTGCCGTTCGATCTCCCGGGCCCGGTTGATCGCCTGGTCGGAAACCTGACTTTCCAGGTGTTTCAACAAGGCGTCCGGGGCCTGGAACACTGGCAGCGGCGCGCCCGCCCCCAGATGGACCGCCGTGGCGGTCCCGGGCTTGAGCAGCGTGACCACCCCTTTGCCCAGAATGTCGGAGATTTCCAGAATCCCCGCATTGTGCACCACCGTGGTGCTGCCATCGCTCACCACTTCTCCCAGCAGTTCGCTCCCCCGCACCCCGATCTCCGCGGTCGGGGTCTTGATCAGGGTGTGCTTGCCGCCGTGCAACTGGGCAAGCTGTCCGCTGGCATAACGGAAGGTGCCGGTCAACACCGTGGCGGCGAACTGACCCTTTGACTCCTCCGGCTGATAGACGAAATTGTCCACCAGGGCGCGGGCCGATTCACCCACCTGAAACACCGTGCCATCCTGCATCACAAACTTGGCCAGACTCTTCTCGCCGGTGGTGACCTGATCCCCTTTCTGGATTGGATCCCCCTCCTTCAGGGTCCGGGTGACTCCATCCGTGCCCCTGGCCTGGACAGAGCCGGCCATGACCTCCACCTTGCCGATCACCGGACCCGCCTCGCCGCCGGTGGGCACCGCCGGACCGGCGGCCAGCACCGGTCCCATGTCCGACAACGCCAACGCCTTGACCGTCTCGAAACCAAGCGCCGCCCCGTTGGACAACGCCAGCAGCGGCGGATGGGCCAGGGCGAAATACCCCTCGATGCGGATGGTCTCCCCGGCCCGGTTGGTGATCAGCAGATCATACCCGTCCCGGGCATACTCTCCCTGGAGCAGAAACGATTCATCCGGCAGAAGGATCGCCTCCTCTCCGGTCGGAATGTGCAGCCGCACCTCTCTGGCTGCCCCATGACCGGAAAAAAGAGATTGGGTATCTCCGACTTTCGCTGAGCGGATCATGGTGATCATCCTGAATGATCTTGGTAAAAACAACTTTCAATCCGGGGGGGGCATGCGCCATCGCCTCCCCCGACAGATCAGACAAGCCATGAGGAGGTTTGAACTCCTCAATTGGTGGCCGCGGACTCCTCCCCGGCCTGTGTCCGACGCAACACCCCCGACTCGGTGAGCTTGTCGATCACCTGACGGCACATGCCGTAGGAACGCAAAAAGCCGTCCAACGGCATGATCACCCTGGCTTTGGTCTCCAGTTTTGGATTGTTTGGATCAGGATGGGTGGGATCAAGGGATGTGAGTTCGATGCGAACAATATTGCCGGTGACAACGATATTACCAAAGGTGTCACTGTAGGTCTCTTGGATATTCATCATGGCTGCTCCGAAAAAAAACGAGTGATCAAGTATTTACTGAACCATGTTCTCCGGAGAAAGATGTCAACCCGGATGAACAGAGGAGCTTTGTCAGGATATATTTTTCGGATTTTATGTAAGAAAGTCAATATTTTTCGTAACCATTCAGCACTTCGCTTACAAAAAATACTTGACGCGATTTTCAGTGGTGTCTCACGTTAACCTAACCGGTCGGGCCGGAAATGCAATCGGTTCAGCGCCTCGTCGGTCAGATCGAACATCTCCTTGAGCAGACAGGCGATTAACTGGTCGATCACCCACCAGTAGCCAGGAAAGCCGGCGGCTTCGATGTCGGGCATGAGCGGATTGACCAGGATAACCTGGCGTTCGAGGAATACCGGCCACGGGGTGTGGCACAGCTCCTCGCAGAATGTCTCGACTGCCTGGGGGTCATCGACGGCAACAATTTTGTTGTCGCTACGCTGATAGCCGATACCGGCCTGCTCCTCAACAAGAAATGCAGCATTTTCAATGCTGTTATCTGAAGCGCAACTAAAGAAAAGTTAAGAATGGGTCAAATTGCATCAATTAAGTTATATTGACTTTCGCTAACAATGAAGAAGAATGGTCGAAGCCCAGTGCCGCAAATCAACCCGCATCTTTCAAGAATCAGGCAACACGGAAGAATCCACATTGTGATCAAGCAAATACTCGCACAGGAATCGATCCACCTGGGCGATATGGTGCTCCAGCCAGTCAAGCAAAAACTCCGCCACCTTGTTGGCCACGGTCCGTTCCCCTTCCGGCGTACCGGCCCGGACAAACCGTTCCCGCAACTGCTCCACCTGACGCGCCAGAGCCTGGTGTTCCCGAGTGTGCTCCGCCGCACCGGGAAAGCCGGTTGCCCGCATGAAATCCTCCTCATGCTTGAAATGGCTGGCGACATAGCTGTTCAGACACAAAAAGACCTCCTGAAGATCATATCCGTCGTCATTCACTCGCAAAGATCGCAACAATTCATGATAGATGGCAAAAAGCAGCTCATGCTGGGTATCGATGGACGGGCAACCCAGCCGAAACGCCTCCGGCATGAAGGTATTATTTTCAAGCATGTCGCGATTGCTCCAAAAAAAGGGCCATGAACCCGTATGATACGGATTCATGGCCCGGATGGTCAAGCAGTGATTCAGCCGATGATGGCGTTCAAGGTCGGGCTGGGGCGTTGCGCCTTGGCCACCTTGACCGGATCGGTGTGATAATAGCCACCCACGTCGATGGTGGAACCCTGACCGGTTTTCAGCTCCTCCATAATTCTGGCATCCTGGCTTTCGATCTGCTGGGCAACAGAGGTGAAGTGGGCTTTGAGTTCCACATCTTCATTCTGATCCGCCAGAGCGCGCGCCCAGTTCTTGGCGATGTAGTAGTGGCTGATCTTGTTATCGACCTCACCCACCGCCCGACCCGGCGACATGTTGTTGTCCAACAGCATGCCGATGGCCTTGTCCAGGGTGGTGGCCAGAATCGCGGCCTTGGGATTGTCGCGGGTCTGGGCCAGATGCTCCAGAGAAGCGCCAAACGCGGAGAACTCACCCAGGGAGTCCCAACGGAGATGGCCCTCTTCCAAAAACTGCTGCACATGCTTGGGAGCGGAACCGCCCGCGCCAGTCTCGAACATTCCGCCGCCCTGCATCAAAGGAACAATGGAGAGCATCTTGGCGCTGGTACCCAGCTCCATGATGGGGAAGAGGTCGGTCAGATAGTCGCGCAACACGTTGCCGGTCACGGAAATGGTGTCCTGACCATCCTTCATGCGTTGCAGCGAGACTGTGGCGGCATCCACCGGGGGCATGATGCGGATGTCCAGACCATTGGTGTCGTGATCCTTGAGATAGACCCCCACCTTGGCGAGCAGTTGCGCATCGTGGGGACGGGCCTGATCCAGCCAGAAGATGGCCGGTGTGTTGGACAAACGGGAACGGTTGACCGCCAGCTTCACCCAGTCCTGGATCGCGGCATCGGTGGCCTGACACATGCGCCAGACATCACCGGTTTCCACCTGGTGTTCCATGAGGGTGGTACCGCCTGCGTCGATCACACGGATGACCCCATTGCCCGGAGATTTGAAGGTGGTATTGTGGGAGCCGTACTCTTCGGCCTTCTGGGCCATCAGACCCACATTCGGGACCGTGCCCATGGTGGCGGGATTGAAGGCGCCGTATTTCTTGCAGAAGTTGACCGTGGCGTCATACACCCCGGAGTAGCTGCTGTCCGGGATCACCGCCTTGGTGTCGGCGGCCTTGCCATCCGGACCCCACCCCTTGCCGCCGTTGCGGATCATGGCAGGCATGGAGGCGTCGATGATGATGTCGGAAGGGACATGCAGATTGGTGATGCCCCGATCCGAATCCACCATGTAGAGGGTGGGGCGGCTGGCGATGCAGGCCTGAATGTCCGCTTCGACCTCCTGGCGTTTGGCCTCCGGGAGGGTGGCGATCTTGGCGAGCACGTCACCGAAGCCGTTGTTGGGATCCACGCCGAGTTCCGCGAACAAGGCGGCATGTTTGGCAAACAGATCCTTGAAAAAGACCGTCACCGCGTGACCGAACAGGATGGGGTCGGAGACCTTCATCATGGTGGCCTTCATGTGCAGGGAGAAGAGCACATCCTGCTTTTTGGCGTCTTCCATCTGCGCTTCCAGGAAGACACGCAGGGCATTGATGCTCATGAAGGTGCCGTCGATGATATCGGCCTTTTTCAGAGGCACTTTGTCCTTGAGCACCTTGGTGGCGCCATCGGCGCCGACGAACTCGATGCGGGCATTGCCAACGGAGGCCTCACCCACGGTCACGGATTTCTCGTTGGAGAAGAAATCACCGCTCTTCATGGAGACGACGTGGGTTTTGGAATCCGGGCTCCAGGCCCCCATCTTGTGAGGATTTTTCTTGGCGTATTCCTTGACGGAAAGAGGGGCGCGACGATCCGAGTTGCCCTCGCGCAGCACCGGATTGACCGCGCTGCCCTTGATCTTGTCGAAGCGCGCCTTGGCTTCCCGCTCCTCATCGGTTTTGGGATCATCCGGATAGTCGGGGATGGCGTAGCCCTGGGACTGCAACTCCTTGATGGCGCTCTTCAACTGGGGAACCGAGGCGCTGACGTTGGGGAGCTTGATGACATTGGCTTCCGGAGTCTTGACCAGTTCGCCGAGCTCGGCCAGATCATCGGGTTGCCGTTGCGCCGGGGTCAGTTTTTCCGGAAAATTGGCGATGATACGGCCAGCCAGGGAGATATCCTTGGTCCCGATGGTGATGCCCGCCACGCGAGTGAAGGATTGGAGGATGGGGAGAAACGAGCCGCTCGCCAGCTCGGGAGCCTCATCGACCTTGGTGTAAATGATATCCGGTTGTGACATCGTTCTTTTGCTCCTGATAGTGGAATTTGTTGCGACATGACGGACATCCCGACCGCCCGATGAACCGGCGCGACGAGCCGTGATTGTTCACGAACGAGGCAGGGTGTCCAGCGTAGCCACCCGAAGGAGAACCCTTCGGGTGGAAGCTCTTGACGGGCACCGGTCCCGGGAATGCGTTTTTCAGGACCGGTACCCGCTGGGAAGGATGAAGTTCAAGACATGATCAGACGATGAGGGCGACGATGAGCAGGGCCACGATATTGGTGATCTTGATCATCGGGTTGACCGCCGGGCCAGCCGTATCCTTGTAGGGGTCGCCCACCGTGTCACCAGTGACCGCCGCCTTGTGGGCTTCGGATCCCTTGCCACCGAAGTTGCCCATTTCGATATACTTCTTGGCATTGTCCCAGGCACCGCCACCGGTGGTCATGGAGATGGCCACGAAGATGCCGGTGATGATGGTGCCCATGAGCACACCACCCAAAGCCTGCGGTCCCAGAGTGAAACCGACCAGCACCGGCACACCCACCGGCAGCAGGGAGGGGATGATCATTTCGGAGATGGCGGCTTTGGTGAGCATGTCCACGGCCTTGGAATAGTCGGGCTTGCCCGTCCCTTCCATGATGCCGGGGATCTCCCGGAACTGACGACGCACTTCGACCACGACGCTGCCGGCTGCGCGGCCCACGGCTTCCATGCCCATGGCGGCGAACAGATAGGGCATGAGACCACCGATGAACAGGCCGACGATGACCATGTGATCGGAGAGATTGAAGGTCACGCCATGGATGAATCTTTCCAGTTCATGGGTGTAATCGGCGAAGAGCACCAGGGCGGCCAGACCGGCGGAGCCGATGGCATAGCCTTTGGTCACGGCCTTGGTGGTGTTGCCCACCGCATCCAGAGGATCGGTGATGTCACGGATTTCCGAGGGCAGATCGGCCATTTCGGCGATGCCGCCGGCGTTGTCGGTGATGGGTCCATAGGCGTCCAGGGCCACGATGATACCGGTCATGGAGAGCATGGAGGTGGCGGCCACGGCGATGCCGTAGAGACCGGCCAGGTCGTAGGAAGCGATGATGCTGGCGCAGACGGCGAGCACCGGGGCGGCGGTGGCTTTCATGGAGACGGCCAGACCGGCGATGACGTTGGTACCGTGACCGGTTTCGGAAGCCTTGGCGATGTCACGCACGGGCTGGTATTCGGTGGCGGTGTAGTATTCGGTGATCATCACCATGGCGGCGGTGAGGACCAGACCGATGAGTGAGCAGCCATAGAGCGCGCTCACGCTGTACATGCCGTTGCCACTCATGATCCATTTGGTGACGGGCAGATAGACCACCGCGGCGATGGCGCCGGAGACGATCAGGCCGCGATAGAGCGCGGTCATGATCTTTTTGCCTTCGATATACTTGACGAAATAGACACCCACGATGGAGGCGATGATGGAGATACCGCCCAGCACCAGGGGATAGACCACCGCGTTGCCGAACTTCGGCAGGAGCAGCGCGCCCAACAGCATGGTGGCCACCACGGTCACCACATAGGTCTCGAACAGGTCGGCGGCCATGCCAGCGCAGTCGCCCACGTTGTCGCCCACGTTGTCGGCGATCACAGCCGGGTTGCGCGGGTCATCCTCGGGGATGCCGGCTTCCACTTTGCCCACCAGGTCCGCGCCCACATCCGCGCCCTTGGTGAAGATGCCACCACCCAGACGGGCGAAGATGGAGATCAGCGAACCGCCGAAGGCCACGCCCACCAGGGGCTTCATCACGGCAGCCATGCTGGTGCCGCCCACGCCCTTGAGCAGGATCAAAAAGAAGATCGACACACCCAGCAGACCCAGACCCACCACCAGCATGCCGGTGATGGCGCCACCACGGAAAGCCACCTGCAGAGCCGCGTCCAGGCCCTTTCTGGCCGCTTCGGCGGTACGCACATTGGCCTTCACGGAGACGCCCATGCCAATGAAGCCCGACATCCCGGAGAGGACCGCGCCCACGACAAAACCCAGAGCCGTGCTCAGGTCCAGAAACATGGCCATGAGCATGAACAGCGCACCACCCACATAACCAATCGTGGTGTATTGGCGCTTCATGTAGGCCCGCGCCCCTTCCTCAACGGCTGCGGAGATTTCCCGCATCCGGTCCGTTCCGGTAGGAAGGCCAAGGATCCACTCCCTGGTCATCCATCCATACACCACTGCGCCGATTCCGCACAGAATGGCGAAGTACAACGCTCCCATCGATATTTCCATAGCCTCAAACCCCTTACCGAAAAATGGTTTCCATTCCCGCCAACGCGGATTGCCTGGTACGTATCCCTACGAAAAAAAACGTCCTGTCAAAAAAACTCAGCACGCTTCTGGAACAGTTCTTGCTTAACCAATAATGGTACACAGAGCGTCAAAAACCACGTCCATGTCCTGCATGCCGTCCACGGCGCGGATGCCCCCTTTGCCACGATAAAAATCGAGCACGGGCGCGGTCTGGGCGTGATAGACCGAAAGACGATTGCGTACCGTCTCCTCGGTATCGTCGGCACGGGTCACCAGGGCGCCGCCGCACTTGTCGCAGACGTTCTCCTGGGCCGTTTTCTTGTGCTGGATATGATATCCCTCACCGCACTTGCCGCAGGTGCGGCGACCGGTGATGCGGGAGACCAGGGCTTCGTCGTCGGCGGTGATGTCGATCACCTGATCGATCTTCAGTCCCCGTTCGATCAGCATCCCGTCCAGGGATTGGGCCTGACCCACAGTGCGGGGAAATCCATCGAGGATGAATCCCTTGGCGCAATCAGACTCGCCAATCCGATCCCCGATGATCCCGACCACAATCTCATCGGTCACCAGACCGCCGCTTTCCATGGCGGCCTTGGCCTGCAACCCCACCGGGGTGCCGGCTTTCACTGCGGCACGCAGCATGTCACCGGTGGAAAGTTGCGGAATCGCGTACTTCTCGGCGATCCGACGGGCCTGGGTTCCTTTTCCGGCTCCAGGCGGTCCCATAAAAATCAGATTCATGCTTCACTCCTTGCTTTCAAGTTGCATTTGGAGATGGAACACCACCTCCGGGTTATTAAAAAATCTTTCCACGCCATCCAATCAATTTTTGAATTCAAAAATCAGATTATTTTAAACCATGCTCAGGCGTTTGTCATACCCCAAAACAGCACAACCGAAAAAAATTTTTACCATCTCCCGTCATCAAGCTCTTGACACCCCCGGATCCCGGGCATGGATCAGCAGACGGGACAAGGCATCCACCTCCAGATCTTCGGGCAGAGGCTTGACCCCCGCCATCCAGTCCAGCAGGTCCGCGTCGGCATTGTCCAGCAGCGCGATCATTCTCTCGCAGTCGAAATCGTCCAGACCGATCAATTCCGCCACGAGAAAACGGTGCAGCACCCGTTCCATCTCCACCATGGGCCGACGGCTGGCCGCGTGCACCAGATGACGTTGTGCCAGGGTTCTGGGCAAGGGAACTTCCGGAAACAGCATGACCATCACTCTCCGTCAAACATCGGCAGATCCCGCACCCAGTCCCGGCCAGTGAGCGCCTCGCCCCCCCAGGGCGGCTTGCCATAATAGAGCGCGTCATCCACACACACGTGTTGATAGACGGCGTGATGAAAATTGGCCTTGCGAAAATCGACGCCCCGCAAATCCGTGGAGAGAAAACGTGTCCCCTCCAAAGAGGATTCCCGCAACTGGGCAAACGAGAGATCCGCGCCAGTGAAATCCGCCTGATCCAGATTGGTCTGGAGAATTTGCGCCTTCACCAGGCGGGCATTCTGGAAATCGGTTCCGGACATGGTGCTCAGAAAAAAGGAGACTTCCTCCCCCTCCACATCCGCCAGAGAGCATTGTTCCATTTCGACCCGCTGAAACAGGGCATGGTTGAGTCGGGCGCGCCGGAAAGTCACCCGGGAGAGTCTGGTTTCCACCACGTGGCTTCCGGACAGATCACAACCATCGAGATTGACATCCACCAGGCTGCCGCCGGAAAAATTGACTCCCGACAGATTCATGCCCGACAGATCCACCCCGGCGATATGGATAAAGGACAAATCCGCATCCACCAGCGTGCCATCCGGTCGTGCGAACGCTTCCAGCAAAGCCTCTTTCCCGGTAAATCTTTGCATGCTTTGCGCCGTCAAAAGGAAATATAACGTTGAATTTACAAAGTCTTAAACCGCAACCATTTTGGGGTGCGTAGTTTTACTTACAGGGGTCCAGGGGGATTATCCCCCTGGTGGGGTCCAGGGGCGAAGCCCTTGGGACGCAAGCTTTTGACTTTGGCGCGCTTTTCAAAAGGGAATTGCGAAGCAATTCCCGGGCGCGCCTGGCAGGCCGCAAAGCGGCGCCTTTTCAGCCGTGCGTCCCGCATTGCCGCCGGGTCTGAAATTCAACATCCCGAAATGGTTGCGGTTTAACGGTCCGTTTCTGGCCACTGAAAATTCATCAAGAGGTTTTTGTGGAGACTTCAGTCTGGCAGGATTGGCCCTCCACGCGACCACGGTCAAGTGTGGTGGCACCCAACTTGTCACCACCCCTGGACTCCCTTTTGATGCCGGTGCCAGTTGATGAACTGCAAAATGCCCAACAGCGCAAACCCCACATTGAGCCGACCCCGCTGATGCTCCTGCCACACCCGGGCCACCTCATCCCACCTCAACCACCCCGCCCCCCCCTGACGAGCCCAATCCAGATGCTGCTGAAACACCACAAACATCGGCCCCGCATGCCGAAACCACCCATCCACCGGCGGCAGAAATCCCGCCTTTGGACGGCTCAGATGCTCCCGGGAGAGCCGTGAAACCAGCCACTCCCGCAAAATACGCTTGCCCTTGCCCTTGAATCGCCTGGCCTCGTCAGGCAGTTGAAAACAGAACTCCACCAACTCCCGGTTGAGCAACGGCACCCGTACTTCCAACCCGGTGGCCATGCTCATCCGATCCACCTTGGCCAACACACTGGGCAGAAAATGGTGCAGGTCCGCATACTGCCAGGCGGTCAAGGGGGAGCGATCCCCGGCAATCTCCAACATTTTATCCGCATACGCGCCCACCGGATCGAGATGCTCCGTGGCCAGGAGAAATTCCTCCTCATAGAGACGCCGCTTGAGCTCCGGAGAGAAAATCCGCCGCCAGGAGGCGTGATCCCGCCACGGACCAGCCGCGGCCCCGATCAACAGACGCTCCATTACCAGACGGGGGGAGTAGCGATGCTGATCCGCAGGCAGACAAGGGGTCAGGGAGAGCAAAACGTTGCGTATCCCCACAGGAATGCGCCGGATCCAGGGGGTCCATTGACTGGCCTTGTAGGTATCATACCCGGCCAACAACTCATCCCCGCCATCTCCGGCCAGAATCACCGTACACTCCTGACGCGCTGCCAGGGCCAATTGATGCATCGGGAAACAGGAGGCGTCCGCCATGGGTTCCCGCATGACCGCCAGGGTGGCCCGGATGGTCTCTTCAGACCACTGGAAACAAGAGGAGCGCAACGGCATGCCCAGGGTGCGGGCAAAGGCCGCGGCGGCTGGCGTTTCATCGAAGCGGGACTGTTCAAACCCCAGACAAAAAGCCGTGGGTTGCCGACCAGCCCCATGAATACCCAGAGCCACGGTGGCGGAATCCAACCCGCCGGAAAGAAACAACCCCAACGGCGCATCCGACACCAGTTGACTGGTCACGGAGCGGGTGATGAGTTCACAAAACCGCTCCTGCGCATCCAGACTCCAGGGAACAGGATCGGACCGGGGACGCCAGGACCAATAAGGCATCAGAGAGAATTGACCGATGGAGATGCTCAACAGATGACCCGGCGGCAGTTGCCGGAGATTTTTCAGGCCCGTGCCCGGCGCCGGGATGTAATTGTAGGTAAAATAGGTATCCAGATCCGCCGGTTCCGCCTCGGGACAGGAAATGATGGAACCGAACAGGGCCAAAGGCTCGGAGGCAAAGGCCAGGATTCCCGACTCCTGCCAGTAGAACAGCGGCTTGACCCCAAGGTGATCCCGAACCAGATGGAGGGTCCGTTCCAGGCGGTCAAACAGGGCAAAGGCAAAGATCCCATCCAGGCGCGCCAAAGAGGCGCCGCCCCATTCCACCCAGGCGGCCAGCAGCACTTCGGTATCGGTATGGGTGTGAAATTCATGCCCCAGACGCCCCAACTCCTGGCGCAACTCTTGGAAATTATAGATTTCACCGTTGAAACAGATCAGATAACGGCCATTCTTCGAGGCCATCGGCTGTCGGCCCGCCGAAGAGAGGTCCAACACAGCCAGACGGGTATGACCGAAGAACAGTCCGGGTTCGGTGTGCATGCCCTGTTCATCCGGTCCCCGATGGCGCAAAGCCGCGACCATGGCTTCCAGATCGGCTGTTGGCCATTGGGCTGCCGGATTGGAGGGTGCAAAGATGCCAATGATTCCGCACATGATTTATGCCCGCACCCATTTCGGGATGTCAACTTTTGCAAAAAAAGCGGGGGTCTGGGGGATTCCTCCCCCAGGGTTTTGACTTTGCTTTTGACTTTGGCGCGCTTTACCAAAGA
>JADGAB010000005.1 GCA_015232245.1 Magnetococcales bacterium
CTCATCGTCCACCGCTTCTTTGAGCTTGCCCCGGTGCAGCACCAGGGCCTCGTGATATTTTCCCAGCTGCAGGTCGGCGGCCCCGATGGCGTCCACGAAACCCTTCCTGGCGGCGGCGGTGGGGCCGGAGATGGCGATGGAGAACTGTTTGAAGGTGTCGCTGAGTGTATTCACCTTCCCGGAAGTGGATGCCGCCGCTTCGGTCATGCCACGAAAAAGGGTGAGAACCTGCGCTTTCGTGGCAGAATCGGCGTGGATGCCATCTATGGCCCGGCCCAGATCCTCCACCGACATTCCGGCTTTTTTGGCCTCCGCCATGGTCTTGTTGATGGCGGCAGCCACCTCGTCGTGGGTGCGACGCAATTCGCTGCCCAGCACCTTGTTCTTCTCCAGGGTGCCGTTCAGGCGATCCATCTGCTGCCAGTTCTTCTGGGAGGGGGTCTGCGTTTCACCCGTGGCCCCATAGCGCTTTTTCATGGTTTCCAGATAGGCGTCCAACTCTTTCCTCGTGGCCCGGATCGCCTGGGCCTGCGTCTCCATCTGCGACGCCAGGTCAAAGGCGTCCTTGGCTTTCAGTTGGCTCAAGAATTTGTCCAGCTTTCCGGCGTTGCCTTCGGCAGCATCGCCCACCTTGGCCATGATGCGCCCCTGGGCGTCCAGGGAGAGATTGGCTTCCGGCAGCAGACTTGCCAGTTTCTCTTCCGCCTCGATATGCTCTTTGGTGCCCTCCTTGGTGGAGGCCAGGGTGGTTTTCAACTCCTGCAGGGTCTTGATTTTTTCCGCAGTCGCCTCCCTGGTTTTGTTCATGGCGGACAGGCTCTCCAACAACGGCGGCACGCTGGATGCCGTGGCTCTGGAAAAGGCATAGGCCGCGACACTGGCGGCAGTCAGCACGGCACCTACCGGGGTGAAAACCAACCTGCTGGCCGCCAGCGCGAGCGAACCCAGTTCTACAGTCAAGGCCACCACCCCGGCCCGCATCACGCTCCACGCCAACCGCAGCGCGGCGAAACCGGCCAGGGCGGTCACGACCGAAACGGCTCCAGCCGACAAAACCGGGAAACGGTCAGCCAGATCAGCGGCCCCGTGCGCCATGGCGGCAATCCCATGGGAGGCGGCCACGATGGCTGGCAAAAAGATGGTACCCAGGTTCACGCCCGCCTCGGAGAGCGCGTTGTTCGCCAGTTGCATCTGGGCGGCGGTGGTTTTCACCCGCTCGTTGAACTGGAACTGCATGGTGCCCGCGTAGGTCGTCTCCTTGGAGACCATCTCCAGGATCTCCTTGTACTTGTCCAATCCGGCCAAGAGAATCGCCAGATCGTCGGCGTATTGCCTGCCAAAAAGGGTCGAGAGGGTCTCGGATTGGGTCTGCTTGTCCAGACTCTTGACCGTTTCCAGAAAAGTCACCAACGCCTTCTGCGGATTCTTGCCGATGTCGGCGGCCAACTGCTCTGCCGAGAAACCGATCCGCGCCAACGCCTGTTTGAAATCCGCCTCGCGGGTGGGCGCGGTTTGCAGAATCAGCATCAGGGCGTTGATCGCCGTGGCCGCGATCTCCGGAGGGCGTCCCAAAGAGAGCATCGCCGTGCCCAGGGCGGCGGTCTGGGTGTTGGCCAGCCCGAACACCTGCGCCATCCCTCCGGTGCGGTTCATCACGTTGAGGATGTCCTTCTCCACCGCGTTGGTGCTTTTGCCCAGGTAGGAGATGGCATCACCCAGAAGATGGGTCTGGGGCACGGTCAACTTGAAGATGTTCATCATCCGCCCGATGCCTTCTCCGGCCTCGGCGGGCGCGATATTGAAGGCGGTGGACATTTTGGCCACGACATCCGTGAATCCCTTCATGTCCTGGGCCGCGATGCCCATCTGTCCACCGGCGGTGGCGATGTCAGCCAGGCCCGTCAGGGAGACCGGGATTTCGCGCGACATGGCCTTGATGTCGTTGGTCATCTCCTTGAAGGCTCCAGGCGTGGGAAACTCCACCACCTTGCGCACGTTGGACATGGCGGTTTCAAAGGAGATCGCCTCCCTGGCCGCCAGCCCAATACCCGCCCCCACGATGGCCAGTTGCACCAATTGCTCCCGCACCAGCATCAGGCGTCCCGCCCAACTGTCGGTGCCGTTGCGCAAGGCGAGGATCCCCTCGGTCATGCGCACATGCGCCCTGGCCAGTTCGACGCCGGTCAGGTTGCCGGTGGCCCGCAGCCGTTCGTAGGCTGCCTGCAGGCGCAGCACCTCCCGGTCGGTGTTGACGCTGGGGCCAAGGTTGAGGACGTTTCTGGCGTCCTGGGTTCTCTGCAAGGAGCGGGCTTGGGCCTGATATTTTGCCTCGTTGGCCGCCAGTTCGGCGCGCAGTCTGGCTTGTGTGGCGGCAAGGCCGGTCGTCGATACTCCGACGGCGGCCATGGAGGTGCGCAGAGCGTTCAAAGCGATGCTCTGCTGGACAAAGGTAGCCTGGGCCTCCGCCGCCGCTTGTTTCGCCCGCTCGAACTCCTGCTTCAGCCCTTTGACTGGCGGGCCGACGACATTGAACGCGGCACCCAGACGAGTGGCTTCCGCGCTGGTTTTGTTCAACGCATCTCTGGCGTCCGTGACGTTCTGCTTGAGTTCCCGGAAGGCGGTGATGCTCGCCAGGGCGGACTGGATGCGTTGGCCTTCCTCTTTGGCTGCCTGGGTCATGCCACGCATGCCGTCGGCCACGGTTTTCCTGACACTGCCCATGCCACGCCCGATGTCGGCGGTATTCATGAAAAGCGTGAATTCGAGCGAGGCGGTGGGCATGGTTTATTTTCTCTTCAACGATGCGGTCAACTCTTCGGTCGCAGCCAAGAAAACGGGCCACGGGTAATCCCACACTTGCGTATGGCCAGCCCGCGCCAGGGTGCAGGCCGACCAGACCAAATTCTTGATCATGCTTGGGAAATCGTCTCGGCTGGCCCCGGATTGGCCAGCATCCATTGATCGGAGTTGATCAAGGCTGCATACGCTGAATGGGACTCCATCTCCCACATCATCATCCTGCGCCTGCGCACGGTAAAAAAATCCGGGTTCAGCTCCTGGCAGGCATCGATCAACTGTCTGATCTCCGAGGGCACCAGCGCATCCAGGTCTGCCAGCGACAGATTGCTCATCAAGACCAGATCCGTGAGGGAGGCATCGTTGAACAGGCCGTGGGTCACGAAGTCGATGCTTTCTGTCCTGTTTTTTTCCAACTCAACGAGCCAGTTGCGCATCTCGGCAACCGTCGGCTCCCGGATGGTGATTGTTCTGGACGGCTCGCCCAATGTGATGGTTTTGCTGCGGCGCGCGTTCATCACGCCACCATCTTGATGTTGCAGTAGGCGCTGATATCCTCGCCGGTTTTGGTGTCGTCATTCAGCACGGTGCCGGTCAGCGTCAGGGTGGCGAAGTCCTCGCCGATGAAGGCCAGATCCTTGGGGGCGGAGAACTTGACCCGGTACATGTCGACGCTCAATGGCTTGCCGTTGCGGGCGAAGTTCTTGCCCGCGAACACCACCTGGTACTCCTCTCCGGCCTTGACCAACGCCTCGATGTTGGTCCCCTCGGTGGTGGTGTAGGCCACCTCGACGGCAGTACCCGCTTCGGTGATTTTGCTGGAGGTGTCCGGGATGAAGATGCCCGCGCTGGTGATTTCGTATTCGCTGGCGGCCAATGCCCGCAACCCCTTGTCCGTCCAAATGGCGGTGCCGTCGCTGGTGTCGGTGCCATCCGTTTTCCAGGTGGGGGCGGCGGCCCCGGAGGTGCCAGCCGTTTTGCACTCATAATAATGGGTGCCCGCGATGGGTTTGACCAACTGCCCGACGACGTAGGCCGTGGATGCCACCCAGGCGTCCAGTGCCAGGGTCAGCGTCACCGCCGTCGGGCCGACGCCTGCAAGCTGGATCAATCCGCCAGGGTAGGCGGTGCGCGCCTCGCTGGTGAACGTTTGCGACGCCGAGACCGAATCAACCCCGCGCAAGGCCATGGCGAGGTTCTTCACGGAGAGGCTCGCGAAGGTGATCGTGGTCTCCACCTTGGAGATGAAACTGACGCTGTCGGCGATCCCGCCGCCGTTCACATAGTCTTTCAACTCCTTGGTTTCTTCCGTGAAATCCAGTTTGTACTCCTTGCATTGCCCGACAAAGCGCAATTTCCCATCGGTGCGTAGCCCGATGAAGACTCTTCCGGCACCGATGAGACTGACATGACTGCTAGCCATGGTGTGATCCCCTTGAAAAAGTCAGACGTTGAATACAAAACTGGTCGCAAACGCCACCGGGAAGTAATAGATGCCGTTGGGCGAGGTGTCCGGGATAAAACTGGATTTCACTCGCTTGAACGGAGAGAACATCTCCCCTGCGGGCTGCCAGCCATTCAGTGCCTGGATGACCTGGGCGATCAACGGCCCAGCCTCATTCTCGGCGTCGGCAACCACCACCAGGCAGAGCCATATTTGCTCCACCTTCTGCGTGGCCCCGTCCTCCAACAGTTGAATTTGGCCGGGCCGGTCATCTTCCAGCAAGATCATGACTGCCGGGGGGAGGTCGAAGGTCTCCTGGATCTTGGGCATGCCCCAGGTGGATTTTATGGTGACGTCATTGATCTGGTCGTTGAGTCGGGCCACGATCAGGGGTTCAACCGACAGATAGTCATTCATCGTGAACGTCTCCCGTGGATGTCTCCAACCTGTCTGGCATGACAGGGCGTACCCACCCATCAACCGCCGAGAGTGTCACGACATCATCCTGCTGGCGTGCGGTGTATTTGCCCAACGCGAACGTATCGAAGAAATCGGCGGGCAATTCGCCTGCATACTCCAGCCCGTCGAAGAACGCGCCATTGCCTGCCGACAGGATGGCACCAGCGGCATTGAATACAATTTTCATTTTTTAAACCCCTTGTTCAAGTTAATACCGATAGCGTATTGGCCCCCTGAATGGCCACATACATCCGATCCGTGGTGGGGCAATACGCCATTCCGGACGGGGCGAACCCGGCAATAATCGTGGCAGCCACCGTGTTGGTGGAGGGTACGATCACCGACACCGTGGATGCGCCATTGTTGGCCACATAGATCCGGTCGTTCGTTGGGCAATAGGCGACTCCGTAAGGAATGCTGCCGACCGTGATGGTGGCCGTGACGACATTGGTCGCAGGAATGATCACCGAAACCGTGCCGGGGGTACTGTTGGTCACGTAGATTCGATCATTGCTTGGACAGTACGCGACCGCGTAGGGAGAGGTTCCGACCGTGACTGTGGCCACGACTGCATTGGTCGATGGATTGATCACCGACACCGAACCGGAACTCCGGTTGGTCACATAGATGCGGTCGTTGCTGGGACAATAGGCGACACCATTCGCGGAGTTGCCGACGGTGATGGTCGAGACGACGGTATTCGTAGCCGGGTTGATCACCGATATCGAACCAGGCGTCCCAAGGTTTGCCACATACAGCCGGTCGTTGGTGGGACAATAGGCGATGCCGGTTGGCGCATTGACCACAGAGATGGTCGTGATGATGGCGTTGCTCGCCGGATTGACGACAGTGACGGTATTGGCACTTGCCGTGACCACATAAATTCTATCGTTGGTGGGGCAATAGGCGATTCCGGTGGGATTGTTGCTCCCGATAGCGATGGTGTCCGTCACACTGTTGGTCTCCGGACTGACCACAGACACGGTATTTGTATAATTATTGGATACATACAGGCGATCATTGGTCGGACAGTAGGCAAGCCATAAAGGAGCGGATCCCACACCGACCGAGCCTGTGTTGATCACCACGCCCATCCAATCGAGCAGACCGAAGTAGCCCTTGATATGCGCCAACGGTGTTCCTGGCAAGACTGGTCCTGGGATGCCCTGAATACCTTGTGGTCCTGTTGGGCCGGTGGCGCCTGTCAGGCCAATGGGGCCAGTCGCCCCAGTGGCTCCCGTCAGACCAATCGGGCCGGTGGCTCCTGCTGGGCCGGTCAGACCAATCGGCCCTGTTGAGCCAGCAGGGCCGGTGGCACCCGTGGCTCCCGTCAGACCAATCGGGCCAGTCGTCCCAGTGGTCCCCGTCAGACCAGTCGGTCCAGTTGCACCAGCCGGACCGGTCAGACCAATCGGCCCTGTTGATCCAGCAGGGCCGGTGGCACCCGTGGCACCCGTGGCACCCGTCAAACCAATCGGTCCAGTTGTACCAGCCGGACCGCTCAGACCAATGGGGCCGGTGGCACCAACTGCTCCAGTCAGGCCTTGAATGCCCTGGAGACCCTGGGCACCCGTCGGACCGGTGGCTCCCGTGAGACCAATGGAGCCAGTCGCACCTGCTGAACCTGTGAGACCAATGGGGCCAGTCGCGCCAACGGCACCAGTCAGACCTTGAATGCCCTGGAGACCCTGGGCACCCGTCGGACCGGCGGCCCCCGTGAGACCAATGGGGCCAGTGGCACCTGCTGGGCCTGTGAGGCCAATCGGGCCAGTCGCGCCAACTGCACCAGTCAGACCTTGAATGCCCTGGAGACCCTGGGTACCCGTCGGACCTGTCGGACCAGTGGCACCCGTGAGGCCAATCGGCCCGGTCGCACCTACTGGACCGGTGAGGCCAATCGGTCCGGTAGCACCCGCAGGACCAATGTCACCCTGTAGACCCATCGGGCCAACAGGGCCAATAATCCCCTGCAGACCTTGCGGGCCAACGAGGCCAACTTCACCCTGGATCCCCTGTGGACCCATCGGGCCAATCGATCCTTCAGGACCAACATGGCCAGCGTCACCCTGTGGACCCATCGGGCCAACGGAGCCAACTTCACCTTGAAGACCATGTGGACCCATCGGGCCAGGGTCACCAATCGGTCCAACGAGGCCCACCCCGCGTTTGAGTACGCCAACGACAACCCACGACTCACCACGGTATTCAGACACCGACCACGTTTCCGAGTGCAAATACAGGTCGCCTTCGCCTGGCATCGGACTGGTTGGTTCCGAAGTGCCAACTGTCAGCGTCGGGATATGCTCCCCTGGGATGTCATCCACCAAGACAAATGCGTTTGTGGTTGGATTGAACTCCAAATGCTTCGACATGTTTGATTCTCCACTTGGAAAATTGAAAAGTTGTTTTTCCCATTGCTGCAGGCACGCTTCATTCGTTGTCGCAGTGCGTTTCCACGGACATGGTTTGAATCAACCTCAGCACGGACGCCTCTGTGGAGATTGCCTGGATGGCCCTGATCACCTGCAACCATGGACAGACTGGCCGTGATGTTCTGTTGGCCGACCGTTGTCCGTCCTTCATCCATGCGGATGCCGCCAAACCAATGCGTTTCCATGTCGTACCATCTGTCTGGAAGTACGCCGATCCCACCGGGAAAGAGGAGGTATCGATGATCCGGGGGTCTTCATCCCCGGAAAAAACGCCGACGCTGCCATCGAGCGACAAGCTGCTGACGCGAAATGCGGAGTTGAAATCAGGTGTCGCCATCGAAATCCCTTTAAAAAAAGCGGGAGGCTTGTGAGTGCCTCCCGCTTTGTCAAATGCCACTGGAATGCGCCACCAGGGCGCGAGGACTACGCCACCCGGCGCAGCACCGCGCGGTTCATGGTCACGTCCACAGGCACGGCGGACGCCATGCGCAACCGCATGGTGCGCACGTTCAACGCCCCGGAGACCTCCACGTCCATGGTGATCTCAAACCCGTTGATCGGTTTGCCCAACTCGATGATCGCCGACTCGTTGAAGGTCGCCGCCGTCGCCGCCACGCCGATGGAGGCATTGTGAGCGGCTACGACGCGGGTGACGTAGACATTGCCCGGATGTGCCACCTCCCGCGCGTGAATGATCCACTCCGCCGCCAACTCCTGCTCCATGAGGATGGAGTCGGCGGTAACCTGGCTGGTGACGGCGGTGGCGCTGCTCTCGCGACTGACCAGGCCCAGACGGTCATCCAAAGCGCTGATGGCGGTTTCCAGGCTGGTGCCCTGGCCAACGATCTTGGTGGTCAGATAGGCCGGGGCCTCGTTCCCCACGCCCTTGCCGATGAAGGAGAGCAGGTAGCCGACCTCCCGGTCCAACTGGCTGATGCCGTCATTGAGGCTCGCACCCTGGGTGACGGCCACCGGATCGGCATAAAGCGGCATCTCCTCGCCGATGGCTTTGCCCATGAACGCCAGGGCATCCCCGGTCGCCGCGTCCAACTGGCCGATGGCGGTTTCCAGATTGGCGGCCTGGGTGACCACATCGGTGCTGGAGTAGGTCGGCAACTCCGAGCCATCGCCGGATTTGCCGATGAAGGTCTGGATGAAGCCGGACTCCAGGGTGCTGGACTGGCCCTGTTTCACCCACACGCCGTCGTCATTGAAGACGTAGACCGAGCCTTTCTCGAAGCCGTCGGCCACATAGACGGTATCGCCCACATGATTCTGCCGGGTCACTCCCTTGACCGTCCGCAGGGCAACCCGCTCGAAGCCCCAGGAGGCCGCGATACCTTGGGTGCCCGTCTCGTTGCACTCTTCCGTGATCAGAACGTCATCGGCGTCGGATTGGGCAGGATCCGAGTCAAACGCCAGCAAGGGGCCGGAATAGGCCTGGCCGTAGAACGTGCTGAACGTGGGTGCGCTCACGGCATTGATCACATCACCAACGGTCGCGGTAATGGCGGTGCCGTTGTTGGCCAAGTGGATGGTGAAGGTCTTGGCCACTTCGTCCACGACCAGGGAGGTGGTGCCCACCCCGTCCATGGCATTCGTGGTGGTCACGATGGAGAAATCATTCCAACGGCCCACGTCCGAGGAAAAGAAGTGCATCAGTCCCTGGCCCAGCGTACCCAGGGTCCATTCCGTGACGTCCGCAGAGCCGCTGCCATCGGAGCCGCCCGTGAAGGAGATCAACGCCATGGGAGGCATCGGGGTGGTGGTGTCGATCCCGGAAGAGATCTCCTCGGCGGTGAAATTGGGACAGGTGAAATAGACAATGTTGTTGGTGTCGGTCGCCTCGACGGCCCGGATTACCTCGATCATCTTCGCCGTGGAGGCACCGGCGGTGTTTTTCAGATTCACCGCGATGGCGTTGCTGGTGATGGTGCAGGTGGTCTCGGTGGCGTCGGTCGGATTGTTGGTGGTGGCCACGAAGGTCAGGGCGTTGCCCGCCGTGGTCTCAGCCGTGGTCGGGAGGGACGAGCGCAAGGTATAGACATGACTGCCGGGAGGATTGGCACCCTCCGGGTCCATGCGCACACTGGCCTGCGGATAGAAGCCGGTCTCGAAAATGCCCGGAGGAGCGCCGACGGTGTGGGTGTACAAGACCCGCTTCACCGCGTTGCCGGGCAGTTGCACACCGCCGACAATGCCTTTCTCGTTCATCCAGCTTCGCGCCGCGTTCAGGCTGAGGCTGCGGGTTTCCACGGCATCCACCGGTTGCAGCCACGTCGGGGCGATCCCGATCAGATCCATGGAGGTGGTCAGCGCGGCCCACTTGTCGGGACCGGCCCCGATGGTGGTCTTGCGATACCACTGGCCGGAGTCCTGGGCGATGCCCAGAGAACCCACGGACAGACTGTCCGCCATGAAACCGGACGGAGCGGACGGGAACACCTGGAATTGCACCTTGCCATCCAGATCCAACCCACCCTTGATGCGAAACGGAGCGACAGTACCCATGATTCTTTTCTCCCATATGTTGTTGACTACGATTGGCAAAATGCCGAACTGCGACTTCAAGCAAAAACGCCTACTTGCATGATGATCACGTCCAGCAATCCGTCATAAAACGACGTGAACACCATTTGCACTTCATCACCGGCCACCACGAAATCGATCTCGTAGGCGACGATGTCCGCATCCCCGGTGACCGCGTATTCCGTAAACTCGATGATTCCACCTTTCGTGAACGCATTGAGTTCGCTGCTGACACCCAGACCGTTGGTGGCGTCTGAGACTGTCAGCAGCCACTTGGCTGCCAGGCACTTCCCCGGCATGGCCAGCCGCGCCACAACCGTCGGGACGCCTTGGGCAATGCCGTTCACATGCGCAGGCGTCCGGCCATCCGAGAAAACGGCTGGCACCACAAAGGTCATGATTTCGTTTCTGACGACGACATGGACGGGTTGCGCGCCGACCGTGACATAAATCCTGTTCTCGTTGATCGTGGCGAGTATCGGTTGTTGACCGACGGTGACGTTGATGCGTTTCTGGTCGGCCATGACGATCACCAGGCGCTGCGAGTGATGTCTTCCAGGACGCTGATGCGCCCGCTGGTCAGGGTGTACACCACCGGGGGCGTTTCAGTGATTACCCTTTGGATGTCATAGACGTACAACCCTGGGTCGAATGCCCCTGTCTCGACAGAGGTCAATGTGATGATCCCGATCCCGGCCACGGATTGCGCCCCGGATGGGCAAACGAGCCGTTTCTGGATCACGGCCTCGCCGTCCAGGTCTTTTGCAGCCCTCTTCATGGTGAACCACAGCACATGGTCTGTGATATCCACCGGCTCTCCAGTTGCAGTGGTGAACACAACGCTGAGAGGTTGGGTATCGCCCCGGTAAAACTGGAAATCCTGGGTGGTGATGCGCACCATGGGCCGCCCCGAAAACAAAAAACGCGCACATGGCGCGTTGTGAATGAGCTTTGGTGGTTATATGACGTTCTAAGGAGCGAGCGGGTCGTATACCTGGTTGAGAACCAACACGGCCAGCCCCTTGCCGTCTGGCTGAACGTCCAGAATGCGATAGGTCAATCCGGCAACCGCCACATCGTCTCCGGCCATTGGATCAAAACCCAAGTCGGCGATTTTGATCTCAACCACCGAATGGAGGGTGACAGCCTCCATGCCGCCGCTGCCCCCAACCGACACGATTTCCCGCTTGCCATCGAAAATTCCCACCAGATCGATGGGGGTTCCGCCAAGCATTCGGGCCAATGCCGGGGTGTATGTCACCGGCACACCAAAGGTGGCAAAACAGGGCCGGTGAACCAGCGCGAGAAGATTGTCCCACCGACTCACGCAGCCACTCCGTTCAAACGCACCCGGCTGGTGGCATCCCCAACGGCGGCGGCTAGCAGGGCGCAACCGATCAGGGTGTTGGTCCCCACGGTGGTGGTGACGTTTTTGGCGGTGTTGTCCCAGTAGAGTTTGGCCCCCTGGATGATGGCCACGGCAGCCTTGGGCAGGTCCACCACGCCTTCGGTGATCATCTCCATGGTGTCGCCCGACGCGGCATCGGAGACGGCCACACCGAACAGCGCTCCGACAAGCACGCATCCGCCACTGCTCACAGCGGCAGGCGCGACCACCGTGACGATGTCGCCAGGCTGGATAAAATTTTTCATCGTTCGATTCCTTTTAGAATTTTATGGGGACGAGTGTTGGGGAATGTTACGCCCCCGGATTTTTGTACATCCCACGCCAGTCGATGGCCTTGGCACCGAAGTCCAGGCGGGCCTTGATCTCCACCCCATCCACGTCATAGCCGATGCGGGTTTCGATGTAGACGCCGTTCTGGCCTTCCAGGTAGGCGTATTCGATGGTGTCGATCTGGCCGGGGTTGGCGGACATGTACCACGCCTTGTCGCCGTTGACGGCGGCGTCCAGACGGGGTTCGGCGATCACCGTCAGGGTGCGCAGGGACTGAGGCACCACATCGGAGGACTTGGCCGGAATCATGTTGACCGCCAGAAGCTGTTCGGCGGTCACCTCCAGGGCAGCCGGGACGATGATGAAGGCAGGCCGCACGTTGAGGGTGGTCAGGCCGTCAATGCCGGTCTGAATGCCCATGGCCCTGCGGGCAGCACCCAACGTGGTGACGGAGATCACGGCACCGGCTGCCGCCAGGTTCTTGTGGTTGGCGTGAAACAAGGGCGTGCCGTCGCCCATGTTCGGGTTGGCGGTGATCACACCCCACACCACGTCACTCTCCAGGTTTGCCGCCGAGACACCGAACAGTTGCGGGATGCGGGTGAAGGCGTTCAGGTCGTCGTTGACCAGCACCTGCCGGGAGATGGCGATGATCTTGCCATAGGTCTCCACCCGGTAGGACTCCTTGCCTTCGCCCAACGGCCCCCGCTTGAATTCTCCGCTTTCGTTGACCTTCTCCAGGGCCGGTGCCTCGCCCAACTGCACGCGGGTCATGGCCTTGAAGTCGCTGGCGCTCACCTGACGGCAGAAGGGTTGGAAGGTGCGCGGGGCGGTGTCATAGGCATTGCGCAGGGTCTTGTTGGCGACGTTGGCCAGGATGTTCGGGAAATCCGAACCGGTCAGCAACGCGCGGGTGGCTACATCGTAGCGTGTCATCCCCTTGGTGGTGCGGCCACCGTCGGCTTCCAGAAAGGCGCGCGCCATTTCCACCAGGGTCATGCCGCGCCACTCGCGGGCGGCGTCGGAAAGTTTGTGCGCAGAGGGGTCGAAGCGGTGCAGCAGGGCATTTTCCAGCGCCGCGTTGCGGGTGGTTTTCTCATCCTGGCCGGTCATGACCACATGATTCTGGATCGCGCCGGAACCACTGGCGCGCCGGGCGGCCTCGTCGATCAGACTCCGGCGGGCATCGTCCAGGGTGACGCCACCTTGCACCAGTTTGTCGGCGAACGAGCGGTCCACTTTCAATTTCTCCTGGGCGTCGTAAATATCCGCAGACCGTTTTCGTTCCGCGATTACCGCGCTCCGGGCCATGGTTTCCGCCTCTTCCGGGGTGGTTTTTCTCGCCAATTGGACAGGATCGGTGGATTTTGCGGGGGTGGCGGATCTGGTCTCGGTGGTTTTTGCCGTTTCCTCCGGGGGTGGGGGTGACGCCTGACGGGTGGCGACATCGGCGACAGGGTCTGTCGCCGGTTCAACATGGGGTTTTACTTGATCAGGCATTTCAGCTCCTCTGATTTGGATCATTTGACATGGATGGGTGGCAGTCTCTTTCGAACGGAACCCCGCGCCGGGGTCGGCACCGATCGGCACGGCGGACAACTCCAAAGGCGTCCAATCCACCGCCCGCCAAAGCGGAACTTTTCCGGTTTCCTCGGTCACTTGGTATTTGCGCACGGTGTAGCCCACGGAGACATTGCGCAGGATTCCGTCCTGGACATCCTTGAAGATGGGGGCCACCTCCTCCCGACTGGAAAACCGCACCACGGCGCGGCCAACCCCGCCATCGATCCAGGCCCTTTCCACCACGCCCAGGATGCCCTCCAGGGCCGAGGCGTTGTGGCTGTCCAAGAGCGGCGCCCCGCCATTGAGGCGGGACAGGTCCACATGGGCCGGGTCCATTGAGAGGGTTTCGTCATAGCTCTGGCCGGACATCCAATCCCGTCTTCGCACGACTGCACCGGTGGACCAGACCATCTCCACGGTGCGGGCATCGGCGTTCACGGATTCTGGAATAAAGCTCGCAGACCGAATCTGCATCGGCATCTCAACCATTTTTGGCATTCGCGCTCTCCATCTGTTTGGGTTGGCCATTTTTGCTGGTCTGGCGGGCGTCGATGTCCGTGACGATCTTGAACAGATCCCAAATCTTGTACATCTCACTGAATTCGGCCATGACGACGTCCGGGTCGTATCCTTGGCGCGAGATGGCCGTCTGGGGCGACATCAGCCCGTTTCGCACCGACAGCACTTCCGCCATGATGTCCTTGACCGGATCGACCGACTCAAACCGGGGTGGTGTCCATTGCAATCGGATGGGCGTGTTGCCGAGCAATCCTGCGGCCTGGGCCGTGGCCAGGAATTGATTCCACACCGGCTGGCAAATCTGGGGAATCAGCACATGCTTCTGGGTGGCGTCCACCCGGCGGCGGAACTCCAGCAGCCCGGCGCGAATGGAGGAGTAGTTGACCTTGGAGAGGTCGCCGGTCATCAGTTCGTAGGTCAGGCCCAGGCCCGCCGCCACGGCGTGATTGTGCAACTGGGCGTATTCGGCGTACCCGGAGGTCGAGGCCGGTTGGCCGAAACGGATGTCCTCACCGGGCTTGAGGTACTCCACCACCCCAGGCTCCAGCCCTTCAATCGTCCGGCCACTGGCATCCTTGTCGCCGCCGGTGTCCTCCGGGGCCTCCGCGCCGGTGACGAACGCGGTGAAGCAGGCCTCCATTTTCTTGCGCACCAACTCCGCCACGTCGTAATCGTCCAGGTCGCGCATTCTGAGCAGCGCCGGGGCGAACCAGGTGACGCCCCGGTTCTGGCCAGGGCGCAAACGGTCATACAGATGCAGCACGTCCGTGGCCGGGACGCGGATGCTTTTGGCCATGCTGCCCTGTCGCATGGAACCCGGATGGCGCGGGAAAATCCAATACGCCGTCCGACTGCCAAGGGCATTGAACTCGATGCCCTGCTGGATGAACCCACCTCCGGGCAGACCCCGGTCAGAGGTGCTGTCCAGGTGGTCACACTCCAGCACCCGCAATTGCAGCGGCACCCGCATGCCGAACGAGGAGGACCGACGCACAATCTGCAAAAGGCACTCGCCGCTCTCCACCATGCTGCGGGCCATGAGATACTGAATGCCATAGAAGGTCGTGCGACCGTCTGCGTCGCAGTTCTCGGCGAATGCGTCCCACAGATCGGTGATCTGGTCGTCCAGAGCCTGGGTTTCCGCTTTGGGGCGCGGCATGATGCCGGAGCCGATCATGCTGGAGGCGTGGGTCATCACCGCCTTGGCGGCATAGGGGTTGTTGCGCACCAGATCCCTGGCGCGGTCCCGCAGGCGGAAGGATGCCGTGGCGATTTCGGCATTGGCGTCGGTGCCAGCGGTGGTCCAGCCACTGGTCATGCGCCCGGTTTTGGCACCGTCGTAGCCACGACGCAGGGCCTGCAAGGCATTCCTGGTCCGGGCATGACGCAGCGCCATCCCTGGCGCGATCCATCCCGCCAGGGTGTCAAGCCAATTGCCCATCGGTTTATCCTCTGGAGAATCCAAGCACTGTGCGATTGGGGCGGGTGGTGCCGGAACTCCCGGCGATGGCCTGCTCGATCACCCGGATACGGCGCAGCAAATCGGCCTCCGAGCCGTATTCGACAGTTTTACCTTCGTGGACGATGCGCAGGGCACCGGCGGCGTAGGCCTGCTTGAGTTCGTCCAGTTCCGCTTGTGTGAACGTCATCTCCGTCCCTCCCGCCATCTGTCACGCGCATTTCCCAACCACGATTCGCGCTTTTTCCCTGAAACAATCCTGGGCTGTTCTGGCACCACGATTTTTGGTTTTTCAGGCAGGATGATCCTGGGTGCGGGAATCTCCAGACCCTCCTTCATGGGGAACGCCTCGCGCCGGTCGGCCTCCTTGTTCAACTGGAGGCCCATGGACATCAGGCCGTGCAGGGCAGCCAACGCATACACCCGGCAGTCCAAGGCCTCGTTGCGGTCGCCGTCTTTTTTGTGCCACTCGCGTACCTGACGGCCCTTGATGTAACGGGTGGCGACCTTCTCCGCCGTCAATTGGCGAAACCACTCGGCATCCCTCTCCTTCGGAAAATGGCAGTACCCTGGCCCAGGTTCTTGAATACGCAGCCGGGCGTAGATCGCCTCCTTGGCCGTATCCACGCCGATCGCAAACAGAGGGACACGGGCTTTGTTGTTCGTTCGCCCAACTTTTGGCCAGATCAATTTCCCTGGCCCGCCAACCCCCTTGATCGGCCAGATTCTCCCGGCTTGACGCGCCTTGCAGAACAGGTAAACGCCCTGGGCATGGTGCCCGCCAGAGTCGATTGCAGCGGCACGGATGCGCAAATCAGGCAATTGCCGGGCATGCGGGAACGTCCGCTGCAGCAGCACATCAAGATCATTCCAGATTGTCGGGCTGGTCGGGTCGCCATAAAGCACCCGGTAGTCTATTGACCAGGACTCCTCATCCCGGCCCCAACCGACAAACTCGATTTCAAAACGGTTGTCCTGTACGTCCACACCGACGGTGATCAATACGACGCCAGCGGGGAGGGTTGGTCCAAAATCCTCGCGCCGAGCCATCAACCCTTCGCTGTCCAGCTTCTCGGCGGTCTCTTCCCACGATTGCGCCAACACCGTATTGATCCATTCCTTCAGTTGAAACGGGTCACGGTGCTTCTCCCCATGCTCCACCGCGATATCCCCCCATGAATTCCAGCCGAGCGGGCAATACAGTCCGTTGAGGTGGAATCCTGCCGCCTTCCTGATGCCCGGAGAACTGGCGATCCACCTCCCATGGAGCAGCATCTTTGTTTTGTGAAATTCCTGGATCTCTGCTTCGCAATGCACGCACACATAATGCGCCAGGTGGCGTTGGCCTTGCGCAAACCGGATCTGCGCCCACTCCAGAATCTGCAATGCGTTGCAGAACGGGCATGGCACCCAGTAGTACCTCTGGTCGCTTTCCTCAAAGGCCTTTTCGATCCGGGAGAAGCCCTTGATGGTGGGTGTCGAGGTCAACAGGATTTTTTTGCTGTTGCCGAAGGTGTTGGTACGCCGCAGCGCCAAGCCAACCGGATCACCCTGGCCATCCACATCGCCTTCAAAACGGTCAATTTCGTCCAAAAAGACAAAGCGCACCGGCATGCTGGACAGCGACGCGCTTGAATTCGACCCGACGATGCTTAAAATGCCTCCTCTGAATTCCTTCAACAACATGGTGTTGCCGCTGTCTCTGCTTCTTGAGTCACTGACCAGACCTTTCAGAACGGGACTGGTTTCGATCATCGGCGTCAACCGCTGTTTCGAATACTTCTCAGCAGTGCCAAGCGTGGGCTGGACCATCAGGATCGGGCCGGGCGTCAAGTCGATGATGCTCCCAATCCAGTTCAAGCCAACTTCTGTTTTGCCAAGTTGTGAGGCCATCATCACCACCACCTTCTGGTGGGGTGACGATTCAGACAGGCAGTCCATGATCTCCCGCAGGTAGGGGGTCCGGTCGGTGCGCCACAGTCCAGGCTCTTTTGCCGACACCGACGACAACACCCGGTTCCGGTCCGCCCATTCTGAGACGGTCATTCTTGGCGTTGGCTTGCGACCCGCACGGGCGGACAACAGATGAGACGAAATGACCATGAGATTTTCTTCCCGCACCTGTTTACGATGCGTCGGAGGAATCCAGCGCAACGCCGCGCTCTTTCGCCACTTGCTCAAAAGTCTTGCCGCCAGAACCTTCCAGGTAGGCGATTTTGCCCGTGGCCTGGATGAACCGCTTCACGCCCACATCAACGTAAATCGGGCTGATTTCCATGGCATACACCCGGCGGTGGGTCAGGTGACCGGCCATGATCTGGGAACCGGAACCGCTGAATGGCTCATAGCACAGCCCGCCAATCGGGACGTGTTGCCTCATCGGGATGCCAAAGCAGTCCAGGGGCTTGGGCGTCGGGTGATCCGGGCGTTCGTCCCCGGCCAGCGACTTCAGATCCCAGACTGTTGACGCTGACTCGGCATCCTCGATCTTGGCTGGCCGGTTGCCCCGGATCCAGCCATAGAAACAGGGTTCGTGCTTCCACAGGTAATGGGTGCGGGTCAAGACGGAGGCGTTCTTGTTCCAGATGATTTGTTGATGGACAAAAGCCCCCAGTTTTTCCCAAACTGCCTCCACCATGGCCTGACGCTTGGAAGCGTGCCAGCAATACCATGCCGCGTGAGGGTCGATGGCATGATCGATGGCCGCCCGGATGAATCCCTCGTAAAGTTCCGGCCCCTGACTGGCGTCATCCCAGGTGACGCCGTAGGTGCCTGACCAGTCCTTGTTGCCGCCCACCCAGCCTTTTTTGCCAACGGCGGCCACGGCGTCTGGTCCTTCATTTGCGGATTTTGCCTTGTCCCGTTTGTTCGGCGGATGATTTGTTCCATCATAATCCACAAGGTAGGGCGGATCGGTCGCAAACAGGATGGCCCGTTCGCCATTCATCAGGCGGATGACGTCCTCGGCCTTCGTGCTGTCGCCGCACAGGAGGCGGTGATCCCCCAGCACCCAAAGATCGTTGGGACGGGTGACCGGGTTGACGGGTGGTTCGGGGATGACGTCCTCGCCGCCGATGCCATCACCATCGCCTTCCTCACCATCTCCCTGTTCAAATCCATCCAGAAAACCGGCGACATCCTCGTCCGAGAAGCCGATCACATCGGTGTCAACCGGAGGGGCTGCGGCAACCGGAGGGGCTGCGGCAATTGGAGATGCCCCAGTGACTGGACGTGCCTCGGTTGCTGGAGGTGTCCCGATGACTGGAGGTGCCCCGGTTGCTGGAGTCGGCTGTGGACGATTGCGCTGTTGCGCTGGATCAGTGTTTGATTCCCATGCTTTGTCGGCCTTGGCCTGATCTATCGATCCGTCAGGATTGCGCTGAATGCGACCACTCTTGATCGCTTTGTCCACCGCCGATGGTGCAACGCCTCGATGTCTGGCGTATTCACGAACCCCCATGCCCATGATCGATCTCTACCACCCGACTGTTCATTCGACTGTTCGGCAAGTACTTGTTCACTGTTCACCCGGAGTGTTCACCGAATGTTCGCTCACTGTTCACCCGGAGTGTTCACCGAGTGTTCACTCGCTGTTCACCCGGATTCGGATTTTTTATGTTATTTTTCAAGTGATTGTCTCTCTTGATTTTCAGAAAATTTCAGGGTGTTCACCCGGTTTTTGGTCTGACGCTGGGCGGCTTTCGGGGTCGCGCGGACCGCGCGGCCCTGGAGGCCAGGAAGGAACCATGGATGCCAGTGGCATGGAGCAGCAGCCAGGACGCGACACGGCGCGCCATGTGCGGCCTGTTGGCCATTTTTGACCGCCGAATCATCTTTTTGTTTTCGACTCCATGTTGGTTGCCGTTCTCAGGCTGCGAACCATTCTCTTGCCCAAGCGTATCTGGTGCGGCTTCTCCGCAGCCTGCGGTACCATGGGCACACTTGGCATTCATCATAAAAATCTTCAAAAACATATAATTCATCAAAACAGTGCTTGATAAGGTGGCGCGACCGATGGCTTCATGTGTCCAACGCAAACAACCACCTTCAGGAGCAAACACCATGAGCGAACTCACCACCACTCAACAGACCGTCCTCCACGCCGCAGCCGCGCGCGAAGATGGGTCCATCCACCCTATGCCAAGCAACGTCAAGGGCGGTGCCGCCATGAAGGTGATCGACTCCATGCGTACCAAGGGGCTGATCAAGGCCGATGCAGACACCATCAGCGACGTTGGATACCGCGCCATCGGGTTGGAGGCACCCACAGCCTTGGCCCTGGCAACGACCAAGACCAGTCGCACCAATACCAAAAAGGCCAAGGTGATCGAATTGATGAAACGCCCCGAAGGGGCCACCGCCGCCCAGATCGCCGAGGTCACCGGGTGGCAAAGTCACACGATTCGGGGCTTTCTCTCCCTGGCCAAATCGAAAATGGGATTGGCGATCACCACCAACCGCCTGTGGGTGGCGGGTGCGAACCAACTGGGGTCACCGGGTTCCTACACGACCTACTTCGCATGACCGGGCCAGATGCCGCCCTGGCAGCAGGGCGGCCAGACCAATCACGACACTGGCAGATAAGGAGAACGCCATGACCACATACACCACATCCCCCTCGTCCAAGCTCCTGGCCACTGCCAGGCGGAACATCACCGCCGCCCAGGTGAACATCGACACTGCCAGGACGGCGCTCGAAACCGCGCCAGACCGGTTTGGCCTGGCCGAGGATTACCTGCATGACGCCGAAATCGCCATCACCAATGCCCTGCAAGAGATCGAAGAGTGGATCGCTGATGCCGAGAATGCCTTGGTCCTGGATGAGAACCAATCTTGAACCTTCTTCCGCCTTGCACTCCTGCATCAGCAGATTCCCCGACGCTCACCCCCTGACGTTCCCATCCATGCCGCCCTGACAGCGGGGCAGCATGGGTTGGTCAGAACCGCCTTAAACATTAATGATAAAAAATATCGAAAAAATGAATTTAATTTAAAATTGCCTTGATATGGTTGCGTCTTCGATGGCTTCATTGTGGCCATCGCAAACAACAACCAAGCAAGAGCAACCACGATGAACGAACTGACCCCCACTCAAAAAACCATCCTTGAAGCCGCCATTGGTCACCTCAACGGCTCGATCCACCCCCTGCCAGAGAACCTCAAGGGCGAGGCCGCCCGGAAGGTGATCAAGTGCCTGCTCAAGAAAGAACTGATCGAGGAGGACGGCCATGAAGCCTGGCGCATCACCGAAGCCGGATACCGGGCCATCGGGTTGACCCTGCCCCAGGATGCGGAAGTGCAACACAACGCCATCGATGATTACGAAGCGGATGTCGTCACTGCCGAGCAGTCCGTGATGACCGAAACAGCCGATGCCACCACAGACCTTGCAACGGACATCCCCACCACTGTCGGGCAGGCTGATGGCGAACCCTTCACAACCCTGAATGTGGAAGTCGACGACACCCTCGCGCAGTTGCCGGAGGAGACCTCCTGCCTCAACGTGTCCACGACCGCAGCATTGACCCTGGCCGACGCAGAGAAGGCCTACGCTGAAGCCGACGCCGCATACGAAGCGGCGGCCAAGGCGTACCAAGATGCAGACGACGCACTGAACAAAACCATCCGCAAGGGGAAGAGCCAGGCCATCATCGAGCAGGCCCGCGAGGAGATGGTTGCCGCCAGGGAAGCCGCCAACCAGACCGCCGAGGCCGCCATGACCGCGCAGACCATTCTGAACAGCATCGCGTCACAAGCAACCACGGATGCGGACACCACCGACGAAACGCCCACGGCCCTGCCAACTGCCGACAAGCTGCCAAAATTCATCACCATCGAGGTTTCGCCGGTCATGCGCATTGCCATCGAAGCGGCCTTGAACACCCCTTTGGCCATGACGATTGACGGCGAACCGGACCCGACCATGGAAACCGGAGAGAATTTCGAGGAGGACATTGCCGCCGCCGAACAGTCTCTGGCCGAAACGCAAACCCAGGCATCGACGGAAGCCGACGAGCGTGCCCTGATCGCCTTGCTTGAAATCATCTCGCGACGCCATCTGAGCATCGAGACGTTGGAAACCCGACTGTCAGACAGCCTGGATTTCCACAACATTGCGGTTTGGTGCATCAGAAATGCCTTGATCGCCGCCTACGAGGCCGGGTTGCAGGCAGCCAAAAAGCCCACCATCAAAAGGACGCCCAAGGCCTCCGCCGACAAGGCACCCAGAGACAACAAAAAGTCCATGGTCCTGGCGATGCTCGCCCGGCCTGATGGTGCCACCATCGAACAGATCGCCGATGCAACCAACTGGCAAACCCACACGATCAGGAGTTTTCTTTCCATCGCCAAAAAGAAGGGCGCGAACATCGAGATGGCGGGCACCAGCACCGACGGATCCCGCATCTACCACATTGCCGCCTGACGCCACGCACACCTGATCAGCAACCGCCACCCTGGCAACGGGGTGGCGGCCCGTTGCCACCTTTCATCCCAGCCGCGCCCAACCCCACCACCAACCAAACCCGCGCCACAAGGGCGCGCGCAGCGCCACCGTACCGCCGCGCCGCTACCGCGCCGTGGCCAACGCCTTCTGCAACGCCTCCGCAAACCGTCGGGGGGCGTTCTCCAAAGCCACCCTGCGCACCGTCTCGTTGAAACCGAAGCGCGGCTTGAGTCGGACCTGATGAGGGAGGACATACATCAGCTTCAACCGCTCCCGGCGGCCTTTGCCAATGCGTCTCCAGACCGCCTTGACGTTTGCCCCCTTCTTGAGGGGAGCGATGAAATATCCCGGCCTCCGCAACATCGCGCCTGGGAAGCTGCCGGGCCGGGTCACAGACGTCGGGGAGGAACGCGCCCCAACCGGGACGCCCAGTGCCCTGCCAAAGACGCCCACCTTGGTGCCACCGGTTTCCTGGATCGCCATGAACTGGTCCAACACCATCACGGTCGCTTTCAGGTCGCTCTTGCTGGCCGAGCGAATCTGGATGCCTTTCGCCACCCACCCGGTGCGGATGGTGAACTTTTGCGGCAACAGCCGTCGCACTTCGGCCTGGGCGTCTTTGGCCACATTGGTCAGGGTCAGGGCGGACGCGAACAAAAGCTGTTTGCCAACGTCCGCCACCGCCCGGTTGAGCGCGGACTCGTTGAACTCAATCCTGAGCAGGCCGCTCATTCGGCTTCCTCGGCTTCGCCTTTGCTCAAATGGAGCGGACGGGATGCAACTCGAAAATCAGCCCGCGCCTGCATGGAGGCCAGGCAGTCCTTCCCGCATCGGCCAGCGTGATCATCGAGCCGTTCAAACATCCGCGCGATCAAAGCCTTGGTCGTGTCGTGACTCTCTTTGATCATTTCCTTGATCTCATCCACGTCCGCTTTCCGAACCTTCTCGTTGGCGTTGGTGATTTGGAATTCATTGAACTCTTTGGTAATCGCTTCAAGGTCATGCCTGAGGTCCATGATCGTGATGTGTTGCATCCACATGAGACCGGCCATGATCAGGAACATCACGGTCGGACCGCCGCTTTGGTTGAGCATGTTCAGAATCGCCACGACGTCCATTAAAATTTCTCCAGAGAGTTCATCACGTTGATCAGGTAAGTCCGCATGGAGTGCGCATGCAGCATGGCGAGCGGGGCTTTGCGAAACGTCACCAGGGCCTTGAACGCCTCGGACACCCGGTGCCAGCGCGACGGGTTTGCCTTCAGCCCGTCAGGGTCAAAAAACAGCTCCCGGCCCGCATGCGTGAAACGCAGCGCGGTGGGCAGGTGCGGCACCAGGTCGCCAGAGTTGCAGACCCGGGTGTAGGTGTTGGGCAGGTATCCTCCCCTTGCCATTTGGTTTGATCCCAACTGCGCCAACTGCGCCGATGTGCGCCAGTTGCGCCAGTGCGCCACTACTTTTTCCCAAAACCCGATTTTTCACTTTCCATACCCACCCCTGGCGCACTGGCGCAGTTGGCGCAACTGGCGCACATCGGGTTGAGTTGGAACATGACGGTACGTTGCCCCCGTTCCACGGAAACCCTGCGTGCCCAATTGAGGTCAATCATGAAGTCCATGACCGCCTCCGCATCCTTTGGGGCCAGCCTGGGACGCGGCAAAGAACGACCCAGTGTCCGAATCGAGAACTCCATATTCCCGGACTTCAAAGCCCAGCGCGCCACTCGCAAAGCGGCTGATTCAAGCGCATCCCCCTCGGCCATCCGTTGCACCCGCACCGCCTCGGACAGGTGGTATTCCCCAAGCACCTTGGCCCGCTCCCAGGTGGCCAATCCCAGCTCCGATTCCTCTTCCATGAGCAGACCGGGGCGTTCCAGAAGATGAAGCACCAGGGCCGCCTTGACCGCCGCCGACACCGCCTTGCTGGCGATATCCCGCACGTCCTCCAGGTCACGGCCTTCGGCCATCTGCATTTCCACGAGGTTGTGCCATTGCCGCCGGGATTCCCTGGCCTCGGGGGAGAGTTTCACCAGATGGCAAACGGGTTTATCGTCCTTCTCCTGGGGTTTGGTATTCAACAGGCCCAGAATGGCTTCTTCGTAGGGCTGCAGAATGAAGTCGTTGAGGCCGAATTCGTTCATCTCCTCCAGTCGAGTGCCAACCAGCGATGGCAGCCAGACCGGCCAGATGCGGGCCAGTGCGCCGGAGGCCCGCAGCGAGGGATGGCTTCGCACTCAGGGCATTGTTTGGTGGGAGCCTCTCCAGTGCCGTCGCTGCCATCCAGGTCCACATCCTGCTCCAACGAGCCGTGCAGCAAGGTGGAAATGCCGAAGTCCAGGACGATGCAATCGGTCTTGATGACGCCGGGGTGTTCGTTGGGGTCGACCGTGCGCAGCCCCCGACCCACCATCTGGATCAGGGTGGATTTGTAGGAACTGGGGCGCAGCAACACCACGCAGGAGGTGGGAGGATGGTCCCATCCCTCGGTGAGAACGGCGACATTGACCACCAGCCGGGCATCACCTGTTTCAAATCGTCGCAACACGGCCCGGCGCTCGCCGTCTGGCAGGTCGCCATGCACCAGAACCGCGTTGTCCCCGGCGACATTGAAGGCGTCGGTGACATTACGGGCATGGTCCACGGTGGAGCAGAAGACCACGGTTTGGCGTTCCCTGGCTTTTGCCTGCCAATGGCGGATGACCGCTTCGGTGACCGGAGCCTTGTTCATGATCCGGTCCACCTCGGCCATGTCGAAGTCGTCCGCCGTGCGCTTTACTTGGCTCAGAGCCTCGCCGGTGCCGACATCGATGACGAAGGTGCGCGGTGGCACCAGGTGACCGGATCGGACCAGTTCCCCCAGACGCACCTGATCGGCCACGTTGGAGAAAATAGGACGCAGGGCTTTGCGGTCCCCTCGGTTCGGGGTCGCAGTCACTCCGTAGATGCGGCATTCCGGATTACGCTCCCTGGCCGTGTCGATGATCCGGCGATAGCCCGCCGCTGCCGCATGGTGGGCTTCGTCGATCACCAGCAGATCCAGAGGCGGCATGTCGTCCAGATTGCTCTGACGTGACAGGGTGGGCACCATGGCGAAGGTGGCCCGGCCACGCCATGATTTGGAGTCCGCATCCACGACGGAGATGGAGATGCCGGGATTGACCCGGCTGAATTTGGTCACGTTCTGCCGGGTCAACTCGTCCCGATGGGCCAGGACGCAGGCCTTGCCATCCCCTTTGGCCAGCATCCGGCCTACCACGGCGGACAGCGCTATGGTTTTTCCAAAGCCGGTGCTCGCCACCGCCAGGGTGTTGCCGTGTTCGTGGAGGGCCGTCACCGACCGCTCCACGAACATCTGTTGTCTGGGCCTGAGAATCATTCCCTGTCTCCCTTTGATCACTGCGCCCAGGTCGGACGGGTGAAGGTGCCGCCACCGTTCTGCCCCTGGGTAGGGGTCGCCTGTTGGGTGGGAGGACGCCAGCCGTTGGCAGCGGGGACCGACGCAGCAGCGGGCTGGGAAGTGGCAGCCGGTTGGAAGCCGGTGGTCTGCTGGTATCCGGCGTGGGCCACAGGGGCTGCGGCAGGTTGGAATCCCTGGTACTCCTTCATGTCCGGGGTGACAGCAAACTTGATCACGTTTTTCGGATCTCCGTTGGCATCCTTTTCCACATCGATCTTGGCCAGAAACTCGATGCCGTCCAGGTCAACGAATCCACGAATGCGACGGGCCTCGATGGCGCGAGGCGAGGTGTCCTTGTCCGACAGACCACGGGCGGAATTGAGGATGGCCCGAATGAATGCGCGACCCATGTTGCCCCATTCCGGTCCCTTGGGGCTGTGGAGACCGATAAGGCTCCAGACCTTGCGCTTGGTATATTCCCCCGCCAGGATGACAAACTCACAGCTCAAATAAACCGATTCGCCTTCCTTCGAGAGAGTGGCATAGCCACCGGTCCAGCCCCGGCTGGGATCATCAATGCCGCCTGGCTTGATGGTCATGCGTACCGGGGCGATGCTCCCCTTGGGGATCAGATCAAAGTTGTTTTGGACGTCGGCGTCGTTATAGTCTTGCCAAGAAGTGTTCATGTTCATGGTAAATCTCCTTTTGATTTCGTCAGTTGGAAACAGGGGTTGTGGTTTCGGCAGGTGCCGGTTGACCGTACTCAAGGCGTTCAAGGATGGGACGCACCGGGCCAGAAATTTTGGCCATGAGGCGGCCCAAATGGGGTTCTTCCACCATGGTCAAACGACCAGAGCGGTCCTTGGCTGGATAGCCCCAGGGGTTGAGGGTGGTGCAGACGAAGGCGCGATAAAGCTGACCGCTTTCGGTCGACAACTCTGTCAGGGTGACGACCTGATCAACAATGCCGGGCAGTTCCAGGCCGGTCTTTGAACCTTCCAGTTGCAGTGCGAAATAGGGACGGTTGAAGTCGTCCAGTAACTTGTTCAGGATGCCAACGAACCAGATATTTTTGTTTCTGGTGTGTTGGATGTGGGTCAACCAGCCAATCATTTCCTGACCCAACAGTCCGTAGGCCCCACGCAGATCGGGTTTACCGTTCTTTTCGCTGAATGCCTGTGGCTGGCCTTTGCACCACTGAAAGCAGAGTCGCGCCGCCACAGTGATCGAGTCGATATAAACCGTTTCATATTTGTCCAGAGCAGCAGGATCGCCGAACTGGGCCACCACAGCCTGATAATGGGCGGTGCTGTAATACTGATCGTTGCGCAAAGCCGGGTTGGGTCCGCCGATAAAAACGGAAAAATCCCTGATTTCATCCCAGGTGCGGGGGCGCAAGGTATCGCCGGGCCAGCCTTCGACTGCCAAATCACCCGCTTCCATGTCGACAAATAACGTGGTCTGCGGGTCCAAGGTCCAAAGCTGGGAGGTCTTGCCGATGCCGACCGGCCCGATGAGAACACCCTTGATGCCGTGCCGCTCGGCCATACGCTGATCGGCGGTGATGATCGGAAGTTTGCCCATTACGCCACCTCCTTCCGACCAAACTCTTCGACCATCCATTGGGTCACGACGAATTTGCCGAATGGTCCTTTGCATGCTGGGCGAAAATCACCGAGACCGATCCGGGAACCAGCGGCATCCACGATTTCCCGAAACAACTTGGCCGTGATGATCCCGTCATCCAGGAGGACCGTGAACCCAAGCCGCCAATCGTGGAAACAGGGACGATGGGAAAGAATACGTCCACCAGTTACGGGAATGCGCACGGCCCTGGTATCCACCATCCAGGCTTCTTTGTGTGCCAGGGGCAATTCAATCTCCTCAATGGAGACGCAAGCCGGAATCAGGGACGATTTCTGGGTGGTGATGAGAGATCTGCCAGCTTTGAAAAATTTTCCGGCATCAATGATGGCCCGGAACAAATTAGGGGCAGGAACCATCGGTTCGCCGTCATGGCCGATGTAAAGCCTGCTTTCCGCGATCTCGCGAGGTGTTCCCTTGTCACCCACAATGCTCGTGCGGGTGCTGTCGGTGGCGGCCATTTGGGCCGCATCGGTGAATTTGTTGCATAGGAGAGGCGTTGTGCCTTCTATGTTGATTCCGAGTCGTTTCATCAGAATTCCTCCTTGGTGGTTGATGTCCGAAAGATCAATCAAATTTGTTAAAATCCGTGCCTTACTGCGCCTTGCCGCGCCAAGCCTCGCCCGGCCCAGCCTCGCATCGCCCAGCCGTGTCGTACCAAACACGTCTGGCGTAGCCTTACCGCGCCAAATCAGCCTCCGTCTCGAATCGAAACGTCTGTCGGCCACGATGGACCGTCCGCGCTTCCCCGAAGGCAGCCTTGATATGGTTCGGCCACGCAGAAAATTTTCTCTCATCAACCGTATGGGTCGTTTTGCTGGTGATGTATTCTCCAGGGTCTTCGCCGCTTTTCGCGATGTGACCGGCAATGGCCTCCAGCTTTTTTTGATCCCACTTCACCTCCTTTTTCATGTCCGCGATGATCTCCAGTCCGTCCTCGTGGAACCGGATCACGCCGAACTCCTTGCCGGACTCCTGGCGAATGGCGGTGGACTGCTCGCCGAAGCGACGGGCGAAGACGCCATCGAGCAGGTCGTTGATGAGCTTGACCCGGCCCATGGCCTCGCTGGTTTCCTGTTGAAGTCGGGCCAGTTCCCGGACCGGCAAGGATGCGATGTCGCCAACGGGCATCTGTCGCAGTTGATCAAGTGTGATGGGTTGGTTCATGGTGTCGTTCTCCTTTGTTTCGACTGTTCCTTGATGCCGCCACGCTTGTTGGTAAAAGAAGCCGGGGGTGGCGCCGCCCAAGGAGTTGCGGTGGGGGTATTTCCCGATTGGGTGTTGTATTGTCCCCAAGCCCCGGCTGGTTTCGTTTCATGCTGAAGTCGTCATGCTTGGCTCCTTACCCCTTACATACCGGCGGGATTCGGAATCTGTCGGACTTTATTTTTGCTATTTTTATCTGATTGAATTTGTTTCTTATTTTTTCGACAGCGACGTAGAGCATATGGCGCGGGGTGCCAGTCGCGGTGGAAAGTTCGGAGATGGTCTCCTCCATCAACCTCTCGGCAAGCCACCGCAGGGATGGTGGCAACCGCGCCAACAGACGTGAAACATCCGTTTGCAAATCGATGGATTCGTGCCAAGGCAGGCCATGCGTAAACCAGGGGGATTGGCTGGAGGAGATGGTGTCGATCAACTCGCTGACCATCCCATCTCCGTCATGCACCGTTTCATGAAGGGAAATCATCTCGATGTCGCCATTGCGAACCTGGCGCAATCCCTCCAGCATGGTGGCCACATGGTTCACGACCACTCTGGCGATGAAGGTTCTGACGCCAGCTTTCGAGTCATCAAAGCGGGCGAGTCGTCGGTGCATGTCGAGCATCAGTTCCTGTTCGATGTCCTCGACATCAGCGGGGAGAAAGCCGGGACTCCTGACAAGCCGCCGGGCGTGATGACGAACGGTGCTGACCGCGTAGGGGTGAATGCCGTGGTAGTGATTGCGTGATTCCATGGATGTCGCCTTTATCCGTAGGTGGCGGGCAAGTGCCCGAATGCCTGGATTGGCGACATGTCATCGAAGGGGGGTGGCGAGGCGTGATCAGGAGACGCTCGAATCTACAAAGTTATTCAAAATCAATTTGTTATTTTTTAGATTGCCATCAAAAAAAATTGCAAAAATTTCTCCAGCCAGGATGACATGTCATCCTGGACTTCATGACGGGGTATTGGGTCGGGCTGGCTGACCGCCGGAAGCGGACATGAAAAAGCCGGGACAATGCCCGGCGTTCAAACCTGATGGGAATGGGTCGGTTTCAGCGTGATGGACGCCTGCCGGGGGAGACCAGCGCGGGCTTGTCGCTCTCCTGGAGGATTTCGAAGGCCGTGCAGTAGGCTTGTTCGTCGTCCTTCCAGGTGACAGGGCGACCGGCGATGCCGAAAAATCGCTCCAGATCGTCATTCATGCGTCGGACCTGCTGGGGAATCTGGTTGCTGGCATCCGATGAATGCCAGGAGATTTTTCCGTGGTTCCGGGCGAACGCCCAAAGCAGGGTCCATTGTACGGAAGGTTCCCGGCTTCTCCGGTTCTCCATGCCCATGGTGGAAAAGTTGACCGTTTCGGAGACTCCCTGGCAAAAGAGCGTGGCGCGATGGCCGTCGATGAAGGAAATGCGCAGATCCCCCCAGATGGCATCGGGAGGGGTGGGAAAACGCACCATCGGTTCTCCGGGGGCGGGTTCCGGCAGGACCATGGCGCGGAAAGCCGCCATCACATCCCTGGAAATGGCGGATGACGTCAATTGGTTGTGACCATCGGCGACCAGCAGGTCGGCCAAGGGATGAAAGCTGGCCCGATGCTCCCGGAGCAATTCAAACGCATGCGGGGGAATGGCGTGCTGGGTGGGCGCAAGCAGAATGAATGGCACAGGGGTGGTGCGGCACAGATGAGCCACGGCATTCATCCTCTGGCCGTCGTCAAAGGCAAGGAGCAGATAGACAGGAAACCGCTTCCCGGCAATGGGATGAAAGTCACCGACCCGGAAGGTCTCTCGCACACCGTCCACCGGCGCGAACTCCGGTTTGATGCCCAGGGCGTTGGCCACCCGAATCGCCAGTCCCTGACGGTGCAGTTCGTAAACGACGAGGTCTTCCGGCTGCAATGACACGTCATCACAATTGCGACCGCCCTCGTCGCTGCAAACCGCGACGATTCTGTCCCGCCCCAGGTCGACGATCCGCCTTGGACAACCCGTCCCGCCCGGACTGGGACAGGGGTAACTTTCCGCACGGTGGGCGGTGGGACGCAGAAGCAGCACCCCGATCTCATGATCCTCCCGCAGGAGCTGCCGCCATTCCACAGGAATCGTCGAAAGCCCCGGCACGGTTTCCAGCGCCGACCACAACCGGTTCAAAATCCGCATCGTCTTCCTCGCTATCGATTGCCGCAGTCCGAATGAATCCCCGCCGTTTCATCCACTCCTCCAAAAGCAGGCTGTCATCGTCCCGGGTGTACATGGCCTGATTGGCAGGCCGGATGGTCACGGTTCGTGGATTCCTGGAAGCGGTGAATTTCACCTGGAATTTGGCCAGAAACAGGCGGGCTGTCCTTGGCAGGGTGTATCCGCGCCGCTGGAAGGACGCAAACAGATCCTTGGCCCGCTTGATTTCAATTTCGCCATGTTCTCCACCCAAATGGATACCGATCTCCAGCAATTTGATCCAAACCACACCATCGATGTCACTGCACACCAGCGAAGCCGCCATATCCGTCCGCAACGGCTCCAGGGTGTATTTCTCCTCTCCGGGGAAATGCGCCTCGTTGCCGAACAGGTGCTTGCCGATCATGGCGAGGTACATCATCCGTTCGGCCTTGGATCCGGCCTTGATGCACAGTTCGTTTCGGTCTCGGTCATAAACCAGGACATCGTGGGATTCTGGCCGGAAATAGACGGCTCCGGACTGTCCATCCTGCTCCATGGCTCCCTCGCGCCGGAAAGGCATGCCGTGCCGCACCACCAAGTTCACTTTTCGACCATGGTCGAGAAGGAACACCCGGCATCCGCGACCGCGTTTCCTCTCTTCGAACCAGTCGTCCATATCGGACTCAAGGGATCGCAATGCAGCGGTGGCGGGCAGGACAAACTTGCCCCGCCACCCTGGGTTTCCCTGGAAGTACAGAAACGAACGGGCGCGGTTGATGAACACGTTGGCGTGCTGCCGTTCGATCAGTTCCCGATCCTTGAGAAACACCTGGACAGCGATGTCCGCCGGGCTGGAGTCGGGTGCGAAATCAATGCTGAGGCCTTGTCCCTTGGCAGCTTCCAGCAGACGGTCCATGCCGTCCTGGTTCGCCATCTCGTGGACGACGTAGAGGGATTCCAGCAGATCCCTGGGGGCGTCCTCACCCAGGTTCATCAGAATGGTCGCCAACTGTTCGCAATCCATGCCACAGCCATTGGAGGGGAAGATCACACCGCAGCCCTCCAGAAAATCCCGGTGAAGCCCCATGAATGCGGCCAATCGTCCCGGCTCGATGGTCTTCAGAGTATCCGGCTGGGCGAAGCGACGGGGATTGAACATGGCCATGCGTGGATCTCCTTATGCGGTGGATGTTGTCTTGCCACGCACCGCCAGGACTTTTCCCAGGATGCGCAAATCGTCTTCCGGCCCCACCACAATGGGTTGGTACGCGGCATTCGCCGGTCGCAGTTCGATGCGATTCTCGGCGACGTACAATCGTTTGACCGTGGCCTCGTCTCCCACCAGGGCGACGACAATGTCGCCATTCTCCGCAATGGGTTGACGGCGCACGATCACCAGATCCCCGTCGTTGATGCGGGCATCGATCATGCTGTCGCCCTTCACCTGCAACGCAAAACAACTTCCTCGCGCCACATGGGCTTCCACCAGGACTTCACCCACATGGTTCTCTGTGGCCAGAATCGGTACTCCGGCGGTCACTGTGCCAATGATGGGGACGGAGATCAGCTCCAGGATCGTGGGGGAGGCATGCACGATTTCCAGGGACCGGGCCTTGTGGGGAATGCGACGCAACACCCCTTTTTCGATCAGGGCGGCGACCTGTTCATGCACGCTGGGGGCGCGAATGCCGAGAATCGTCCCCAGTTCCTGAACCGTGGGGGACATGCCATGCGTGTCGATAAAGTCGCGGACGGTGTTCATCATCCGTTCCTGGGCAGGAGTCGGCCCATCCATGGCCTTTGGCCCTCCACGTCCTCTTTTTTGCGGCAATTCCGTCACGGTTCTTCTCCCGGCAATGGGGCCACACGCTTCATACAAGACTTGCCTGAATAATATTAGGCGATGATGGCAAAATCAACCCCTTTGTTGGTCGCAAAAAAAAATCCGACAGATTGTCGCGCTGCCCGGTATGTAAGGGGTATGGAGACCATCACTAATTGCTTCGAGGCACCCCATGAACACCACCCATCCTGACCAAATGCCCCCCGACCAACGCCTGCGCGAAGTAGCCACCATCCTCGCCACCGGCTTCCTTCGATACATAAAAAAGCAGAAAACAGAGAATATTCATGTTGATAAGTTGCCAGACCAATGGCCTTATGGTCGAAAATCAACCAAAGGAGAAAAGACATGAATATAGACATCATCAAGCAGGTGGCGGCCTTGTCGGAGATGCCAACCGCTGACCTGAAGAAAAAATGGACGGATTTGCATCCCAAAACCGAACCGCCTCCCTTCAACCGGACATTCTTGGTGAGACGGCTGGCTCACCGCATTCAGGATCTGGCGCTCGGCGGAGTGGTGGCCAGAACAGACAAACAAATGGACCGCCTGGCCAATGAGGAGGGTGCGCCGCAGGAAAGAAAACGTCCGCCGGGGGAACAGCTTTTCCCCGGCACCCAACTGATTCGGGAATGGAAGGGGGCGGAACATTGCTGCACCGTTCTGGATGACGGCTTTGAGTATCAAGGACGAAAGTTTGGCAGCTTGTCGGCGGTTGCAAACTTTATTACCGGAACGAGGTGGAACGGGCGGGTGTTCTGGGGTCTCAAAAAACAAGGAGAAATGGCATGAATACCAAGAAACCAATCATACTAAAAATACGTTGCGCTGTCTACACCCGGAAATCCACTGAGGAGGGGCTGGATATGGAATTCAACAGCCTCGACGCACAGCGGGAGTCGTGCGAGGCCTACATCGCCAGCCAGAAGGGGGAGGGGTGGTTTCTGGCGCCTGATCGTTATGATGATGGTGGTTTTTCTGGCGGCAACATTGAACGCCCCGCCTTGAAGCGCCTCATGGCCGATATTGAAGCTGGAAAAATTAACGTGGTGGTTGTTTATAAGATAGATCGTCTGACCCGGTCCTTGATGGACTTTGGCAAGCTGGTGGTGGTCTTCGAGCAGCACGGGGTGACATTCGTGTCCATCACCCAGAGTTTCAATACTACAACGTCTATGGGTCGATTGACGTTGAATATACTGTTATCGTTTTCTCAATTCGAAAGAGAACTTTCGGCAGAGAGAATCCGGGACAAGTTCGCGGCGTCCAAACGCAAGGGGATGTGGATGGGGGGACATCCGCCCCTGGGATATGTTGTGAAGGATCGGAAGCTCGTGGTGGAAGCCGCCGAGGCGGAAACGGTGAGGAATCTCTTTCTCCGGTTCGCGGAGAGCGGTTCCGTCACCCTGAGGGTCAAGGAGATGGGAGAGGCGGGGGTGGTCGGCAAATACGGCAGACCCCTGGACAAGGGTGCGATCTATCGCATCCTCGACCACCACGTCTACATCGGCGAGATCGCCTACCACGGCGAGATCTACGCCGGGGAACACCAGGGGATCATCGACCGGGAACTATGGGACAAGGTCCATGCCATTCTGGCAAGCAACAACCGCCAGCATTCCGGGCCGACACGGGTGCAGACCCCCGCGCCGTTGAAGGGGATCATTCGGTGCCGCCACTGCGACCGGGCCATGAAACCCACGTTCACTCGCAAGGAGGGGCGACTGTACCGGTATTACACCTGCCAGGCGGCGGACAAAAACGGCTCCAATGCCTCCTGCCCACTGCGCACCGTCGTCGCCGGTGAGATCGAGGCGGTGGTGATGCAACATGTGCGCACCATGTTGAAGTCTCCAGAGATGATTGTCCAGACTTGGCAGGTCGGCAACGAAGAAGATAGCGGGGTCAAGGAGCGGGACGTGGCTGATGCCCTGCGTCGGATTGATCCGATCTGGGAGGAGCTTTTCCCGGTGGAGCAGCAACGTTTGGTGCAACTTCTCATCGGCAAGGTGGAGGTGGACAAGAGGGATGTGCAGGTGCATTTGAGGACTGAGGGACTCGACACCCTGGCCCGCGAACTGATGGACATTGGCAATCGGAAGGAGGTGGTGGCATGAAGGCAGAAATGAGCAAGGACGGCAAGATGATCGTGGTCACCATTCCCATGGTGGTGAAGAAAAGGGGTGGGCGAAAGCTGATCATCGCTCCACCTGGGATGGAGATGGCACCGCCGCGAGATGAGACGCTCGCGAGGTCGGTGGCAAAAGCCCACAAGTGGTTGAAGATGCTGGAGAGCGGGCAATTTCCATCCATCCGGGCACTTGCCGAGCAAGAGAAGGTGGGCGAGTCCTATATGGCCAAGGTGCTGCGATTGACGCTGCTGGCGCCGGATATCGTGACCGCCATCATCGATGGGCGTCAACCGGATGTGTTGACCTGGCGGGAATTGATGAAGCCGTTCCCGATGCTCTGGCACGAGCAGCGTGAGCGTTGGGGCATTCCAGAGCCGGTGTGACTCGAAACGGGGGCCGGACGCGCAGTCTCCTCGCGTCCAATCCCGGTTCTGCCACCCCTTGTAATTGTTTTCCCGTACTTTTTCGTTTTCCCGCTTTTCATTCCTTCGTTGCTGCATTATCATTCTCTCGTTTCCTCACGCTGAAAGGTGCGGCTCGCTTGGTTTCCGGGAAGGCTCCCGGCGAGTCGCTCCTGCCTCCACCAAATCAAACCCGATGGACGATATGGCCACAACGACCAAAGCCGATCTTGTTGAAGCGGTGCACCATCACAGCGAACTGTCGATACCACGTTCAACCACCCTCGTTGCACAGGTCTTCGAGACCATCACCCAACGGTTGGAGAAGGGAGAAACCGTGAAGCTGTCAGGGTTTGGGGTGTTTTCAGTCCGCAAAAAACGGGCGCGGCCAGGACGGAATCCGAAAACCGGGGAGCCTATTGAGATCACGGCGCGCAAGGTGGTGACGTTTCGAGCCAGCCCACAGGTGCTGGAGAAGAACGAGAATAGCCCGCCATCCTGAAATACCCTTGGGGGTCCATGCTGATGCCGCGCCAAAAATCAGCCAAAAAAATCAGATCGCAAACCAGGGCCGCGCGGAAAAGAACAGCGAGAGGCCGCGCCCATCCTCGAAAAAACAGCCGCCCAACCGACCAACCAGACTCGGTGGCAAAACTGGATGCGGCACTCGCACGACTGGTGGATGCATCGCCGATTTCCCAGCGAGAGATTACGGATGAAGAGGAAGAAGTCTTTCTGCGCCAAGTGCTGGATGTGAACGCCAAAGCAGTCGCCCAGCACAGTGGCGTGAAGGAAAGGGATGCACGTGTGGTGCTGGAGGCGTTGGTTCAGGCCGGGACTTTGACGTTGCGGGATGATCTGCATCTGGTGCCGATCAAGCCCCTGCAACAGAAGGAGGATCAAGGCGTCGCGGAAGAGTCGTGAGGATCTGGACCCTGGCCGCACCAGTCGCGCCGTGTCGCGTTTTCTTTCTGACGGGCAAGGCGTGTTGGCGGGTACCTGTGAAACGCGACAGTGCGGCGTAAGGGCGCTCAAGCACGTAGCCGGTCTGCCAGTCCATTTTTCGTAGGTGGATGCTAACCATTAAATTCCAATTATCAAATTTTAGGCGGCACTCACAACAACAATGGTTAAAAATTCTCATTCCTGACATTCAATCGGAATCGAGTTTAACTCCTTCTCTGCATTTTCGCCGACCAAGTGTTCCATCGAACGAGTCATACTTTAGAAAACACTGTTAAACTTTGAAATTTCAATGAATTTAGTGAGTCCGACTGAGTCGGAATCACTGGTGGTGAGTCCGAAGCTTTTGGAGAATATCGGCGGAGAGAGAAGAAAAATCTCGTTTTCAACTCCCGTGAATCCGACTCTGCACCAAGTGTAATTTCGAACTGTTCCTGCCAACTATTTGAAACATTGGACTTTTTTGGAACAAAAAAACCGCCCTGGGGCGGGGCGGTTTCAATGAGAAAAATCTTACAACTTAAAATGGTGGAGGTGGCGGGAGTTGAACCCGCGTCCAACTTTTAACTTCTTCCCGTATAACAGTTTGATATTAAAATACTTTCATGTGCTGGAACCCTGTCGAACGGATCACAGAAACGGATCATTTTTCAGTGAACACAATAGGTAATTTGTGGTCGTATATCAACTGAAATGTGAGATTAATCAGATATTTTGAATTGTGGTTATTGCGCGATCCGACCATTCGTGACGCATTGTCTTCAAGGCCAAGTTCGGTTTGAATGTTCACGAGGGGTTCGCCAAAAGTCGCCCATTGTGCGTTCGTGGGCGCGTTATCCGCCCTGAGTGGCCCACAGGCGCGTTCCGTTTCTTGCCCACGAAACCCGTGGCCGACAACGAATACGCCGCGACACGGGGCGTTCTGTGGCAATTTCTTCAGAGGGATACAACAAATTCTCATCACAGTATCAATGTACGCCAACCACAGACTACCCTTGACAATCATGCCATATTTGGCATAGATTTCTGGTATGAGTGATTATTTCAAACCCCTTGTCTGGATTGGCAATTCCAAAGAATGTCTGCGGGACTTCCCGGAACCGATCCAGCAAACAGTGGGCTACGCCTTATTCCGTGCTCAGGAGGGGAAAAAACATCCAGACGCCAAACCTCTAAAGGGATTCATGGGGGCGGGCGTCTTGGAAATTGTTGATGACCATGACGGCGACACCTATCGCGCCGTGTACACCGTGAGACTGGAGGGTGTGGTGTATGTTCTGCATGCCTTCCAGAAAAAATCCAAACGGGGGATTGCAACCCCGAAACAAGAAATTGACTTGGTAAAGAGTAGGCTGCAGCTTGCCCAGCAGATTCATGAAAAAAGGAACGCACCATGAGCGGTAAAACCGATTTTCAAGAAAGTAGCGGTAACGTTTTCGCGGATCTTGGACTGCCTAACCCGGATGAACACTTTGCCAAGGCCCAGCTTGCCAGTCGGATCAATGACATCATTGATGAACTGGGTCTCACTCAGGGCGAAGCCGCCAAACTGCTTGGCGTGGATCAGCCCAAAGTGTCGGCCCTTGTGCGTGGTCGGCTTGCTGGATTTTCTTTGGACAGACTGTTCGGATTCTTGAACGCCTTGCATTGTGACGTGCAGATCGTCATCAAACGCAAGCCACACTCCCAGCCAGCCCATACCTTTGTGGCACCGGAAAAAAAACGCAAGGCCATGGCGTTGCCTGCCTGACGTTTCCACGCCGGGATGCGAAGCCAGACCAATGGATGCACGGCTATCATTGCCAGTGCAATTATTGCATCCGCACAACATCTGATGACTGTCTACGACCCAACGCCCAACCATCCCACCTGCCCCAAAAACAGGAGCAGTGGTACTCTCACCAGATAACAATACTTACAAAGTTATCAAAGACTTAAAATGCGATTGGCGGATGGGGTGGGACCATCGGCCACAAGCTTGTAACATTTGAATTCTAAAGAGAATTTTAAAGAGCCATCAAAAATTGGGGTAACAGTCAGGGGGGCCTTGATCATCGTTTGGGCCAAGTCGGTCAGGCAAACAGGAGAGATTCAAAAACTTCTGAACCTTTACAACCGGATGCGTCGCATGATGGGCAAAAACACCCACCCGGTGGCCGAAACGATGATCAAGGCCGTCAGGGGTAACAGTGGGGTAACACTTTTCCGCCCAGAATCCCAGTTCGAATCCCGGCCTTGGATTCGAACCCACGGCCAAAAGGTATGGGCATGTCTTGAAAATTTTTCCGCACAGGACGCGCTGTGTTGCATTTTTCCTGGCAAGGCAGGCCAGAACATCCTGGCGCAACAAAGTCACCTTACGAAGCGTGTACGCCAAAACCGCTTCCATCCACGCACAGCCAATGCCACCCAGTCAGCCAAGAGTTACCTGTGCGAGTTGGTCTGCGATCATGACTTTTCATCCAAATCTCCCACATCCCCGCCAATTCCGCTTCAATCTCAGCAATGCTCGGCAAGTTACGCCCCAACATTTCCGGCAAATTACGCAGCAATTGGTACTCGGCAACGCCGATGGGCTTCTCAATACCGGACAGCGCATATTCCGCCACCAACCGGTTTTGTTGTTTGCACAGCAGTAGACCGATGGTGGGTTTATCATCTTCGGCCTTGACCTGCGCATCCACGGCGGCAAGATAAAAATTGAGTTGCCCGGCATGTTCTGGCTTGAAAACGGTGGCTTTGAGTTCAATGACCACGTAGCACTTCAAGCGCGTGTGATAGAAGAGTAGGTCAATGAAAAATTCGTCTCCAGCCACCTCCAGTCTGAACTGCCGCCCGACAAAGGCAAAACCAGCACCCAGTTCCAGCAAAAAACGGGTGATGTGGCGAATCAGCCCGGATTCGATTTCTCGTTCGTGCGCGTCATCACCCAAACCGAGAAAGTCGAACAGATATGGGTCTTTCAGCGTGTCATGGGCCAAGGCCGAATCGGGTGATGGCAAACGCGCCACGAAATTGCTCACTGCCGTCCCTTGTCGCAGGTGCAGCCGATTCTTGATGTTCAATTCCAGCGTCGTGCGTGACCAGCCATGTTGCACGACCTGTGCTGAGTACCAATCACGATCGGCAGGGTTATCCAGCTTGGTCAGCAAGATCACGATATGGAACCACGGCAATTGGTCAGCGGGCTGCTGACCAAATTTGCCATCCGGGCAATGCTGAGCAAAAAACCGCATATACTTGAGGTTACTGGACGACCAACCGCGCATATCCGGGAAGCTATCCTTCAAATCACGCGCCAAACGATCAATCACCTTTGCGCCCCAACCTTGCACTTCCTGCCGCAACAGAATATCTGGTACCACCACATCTAACCGTGGTTGATTAAAGTTTTACATTTTGGGCGCACTTTATAGCTCAGAAGCTCTTTCATCGTCCACTGATGATCAGTCAATCCTGCCGCCATGGCAGGAGTTCGTTCAATCCATTTTCTGGATCCGCCAACGGGTGCTGCGATACGCAGTGAATCATGAGAGTAACAAAAATTATATGTGCAGCCAGCCAAATACATTCCTTGTCCCAACAGTTTGGAGTCCGTATGCGCAATTGCACGCCCCTTACGTACCAGAGTCGCCAAATGCCCACGGAAGGTGGCGTTCAGCCTTTCTATAAATGATGTGTTGATCTTCACACATCCAGTCTTTTCCAACATCAAAGCGACCGCCTCAGCACTGCCTCGTACAATCCGACGCACAACATCAACCACTCGACCTTTCGAGTACCCTTTGACGACCTGGACAATCATCAAGCCTGGCACGGTCTCCCGCTTGGGACGCCCTCCATGCCCAGTAAAAATCAACCAACTAAAAACAAATTTAAAAACAGATATATGAGTCCCCCGAAAGAACCTCGCGCGCGTCTCAAGCCTGCTGACCGTCCGGCGACTCTTTTTGGGCGGATTTTAGCCAAAAGAGCGCGTCATGGACCAAACAGGCCGATTTTTGCCTCCAAACGAAGGTTTTCCCCCTTTTATGCCATTATTTCGACCAATTTCGGCTGATTTTCCGTCAATCGGGCGCAACTGTAGCGTACGAAGCGTTTGACGTTGCAGGC
>JADGAB010000060.1 GCA_015232245.1 Magnetococcales bacterium
ATCCTCCAGACGCATGGACAACGCGATGCGGCGGCGGGGTTTGTCCACCTCCAGCACCCGCACCTTGATCACCTCCCCGGCCTTGACCACCGCGTGGGGATCCTTCACAAAATGGTGCGCCATGGCCGAGATGTGCACCAGCCCGTCCTGATGCACCCCGATGTCCACGAACGCGCCGAAATTGGTGACATTGCTCACCACCCCTTCCAGGATCATGCCGGTTTGCAGATCGTCCAGGCTCTCCACCCCCTCCTGAAAGGTGGCGGTGCGAAACTCCGGACGGGGATCCCGGCCCGGTTTTTCCAATTCGTTGAGAATGTCCCGCACCGTGGGTTCGCCGAAACGTCCGTCCACGAACTCTTTCGGGGCGAGGCTCTTCAACAGGGTGTGATTGCCGATCAGCCGGGTGATCTCCACCCCGACCCGTTTCAGGATCCGCTCCACCACCGGGTAGGACTCCGGATGGACCGCCGAGGCGTCCAGTGGGGTGGCGCCGTTGCGAATGCGCAGAAAACCCGCCGCCTGCTCGAAAGCCTTGGGACCAAAACGGCTCACCGACAACAAAGCCTCCCGGGAGGGAAACGGTCCCCTGGCATCCCGGTGGGCGACGATGTTCTTGGCCAGGGTTTTGTTCAATCCCGAGACCCTCTCCAGAAGCGGCGCCGAGGCGGTATTCACATCCACCCCCACGGCGTTGACCGCGTCCTCCACCACGCCATCCAAAGCCTCGGCCAGACGACGGGGATTGACATCGTGCTGATACTGCCCCACGCCGATGGATTTGGGATCGGTTTTCACCAGTTCCGCCAGGGGATCCTGCAGGCGACGGGCAATGGAGACCGCCCCCCGCAGAGAGACATCCAATTCGGGCAGTTCCATGGATGCGTATTCCGAGGCGGAATAGACCGAAGCCCCGGCCTCGCTCACCACCACGGGACGCAATCCCAATTCCGGCATGGCCCGGGCCAACTCCGCCACCAGCCGTTCGGTCTCCCGGGAGGCGGTGCCGTTGCCGATGCTCACCAGTTGGACCCCGTGACGCCGGGCCAGCTCCCCCAGTCGGGCCATGGACTCCCGCCACAGGTTGCGGGGGGCGTGGGGATAGAGGGTATCCGTGGTCACCACCTTGCCGGTGGCGTCTGCCACCGCCAGTTTCACGCCGGTTCGCAACCCCGGATCCAGACCGATCACCGGCAGCATGCCCGCGGGTGCTGCCAGCAGCACTTCCTTGATGTTCTTGGCAAAAACCCGGATCGCCTCTTCGTGGGCGGTTTCCGTGAGCTGTTTCATCAGATCGTTTTCCAGACGGGGCTTGATCTTCTTGCGCCAGGTCTGACGGGCGGTTTCGTTCAGCCACACCTCTCCGGGGGCTCCCCGGTCCACCAGATTGAAAAAACGCCGGATGGTGCCCACGCAGGCGGAAGCCTCTCCGTGGGCGTCGGCCAGCTCCTCCGCGTGATCCAGACTCAAACGCAACACCCCTTCTTCCTTGCCCCGCAGCATGGCCAGCACCCGATGGGGGGGAACCTTTTTCACCGGCTCGCAGGAGGCGAAATAGTCCGCGAACTTGCTCCCGCTCTCCTCCTGCCCCTTGACCACCTTGGCGCCGAGCATTCCCTGCTCCCAGAGCATCTCCCGCAGCCTTCCGGCCAATTCCGGGGCTTCGGCGAACCGCTCCATGAGGATCTCCCGGGCCCCGTCCAGGGCGGCGGCGACATCGGGGATCTTTTTCTCCGGGTCGATGAACGCAACCGCCACGCTCTCTGGAACCAGGGCCGGATGGCGCAGCAACTGTTCGGCCAGAGGTTCCAGACCCGCTTCGATGGCCTGGGCCGCCTTGGTGTGGCGCCTGGGACGGAAGGGGAGATAGAGATCCTCCAGCCGGGTGCGGGTTTCGGCGCTCAGAATGGCCTGTTCCACCTCCGGGGTGAGCTTCCCCTGCTCCTGGATGCTCTTCAGAATGACGCCGCGCCGCTCCTCCAGCTCCCGGAGAATGGCCAGCCGTTCAAAAATATGGCGCAGATGGATATCGGTCAGACCATGGGTCACCTCCTTGCGGTAGCGGGCGATGAAAGGGACCGTGGCCCCTTCGTCCAGAAGGGCGACGGCGGCCATCACCTGGGCGGGTTCAACTCCGAGTTCGGTGGCTATGCGATGCTGGATGGTATTCATGGCGTGACAAAGGATCGCTTTTCGGGTTGGGGTGAAATGGCGTCGGGCCCAAACCGTTTGGGATCCCGTTCCATGATGCCCAGAATGGGCAGCGCGGTCAAATCCCGTTCGGAGATTGCCCGCAAAGGTTCCATGGGCCAGCCGTTGGCCTGGATCAGTTCCGGGTCCGGTGGCACCACCCAGCGCCCCTCCGGGGTGATCAGCCATGCCTGGAAACTCTCCCGGTTCTGCATCACCGCCACCAGCCCCCGGGGTCGCGTTGGCAGAAGAGCCGTCACCACCGGCGCCAGAGCCTCCCCGATCACCCGGTATCCGGCCTCCAGGGGATGACCGTCCGGACCATCGGGATAGAGCCCCGGAGTGGTCATGGCCGCCTGGCTTAAAGAGGGGAGCAGATCCACCACCCGGGTTTGCGGAATGGCCGCCAGGGCTGCGGCCAGCCGCTCCGCGTGGGCCTGCTCCTGGCGTGCCAGTTCCTGGTAGACCGGGGAGGCGGGGCGCTTTTCCTTGAGGACTCTCTGGTGATAGACCCGCTCCTTGCTGGGGATCAGGGCAAAGAGAATGCCCGCTCCGGCGGCTTTGGCCTCGGCGCCGATGCGCCGACCGACTTCGGCCAGAATGGCATAACCGGCCCGGATGGCCGGGTGATCCCCGTTGGAGCCAAGACGCAGCGCGGGAAGCAGGATCGTCTCGGTGCCGTCGGCAAAGGAGATGCGCTCCATCTCCGAGGCCGGGGGCGGAAAGGCCACCTGGGGGGCGTCCCGGGCGGTGAGGGTCGGGTCTGGCCGGAGATTCTGCCAGCGCTCGTGGCCATAGGCCATCATGAAACTCTCCAGGGCGTCGTTGCCGGTGTAGAAGGCCACGATCACCACCCGGGGCCGCAGCCGCAACCCCTTGCGGAACAGCTCCAGATACTGCACCCCGCACCACCCCCCCACGGCCATGTTGTAGAGGGTGGTTTTTTCGTCTGCCAGCTTCTGTTGCAGACGACTCGGCCAGTTGGCATCCAGGACCACATTGTTGCCATAGGTCTGACTGTCGCCGATGACCAGCAGATCCGTCACCCGGGGAATCGACCGGTTGCGAAAGCCCAGCAGATCATGGGGACCGGTGGTTGGCGTCTCGGCCAGCAGCGGGTTGTTGCGCACCCGGGTGATGGGATCCGGCAGCAGAAAGGGGTTCTCCTGATCGGGGAGAGGCCGGAACACCGCGTCGAAAAACGGGATCTCCCGGGTATCGGCCTGCACCAGACGCATGTCCGCCGGTTCTCCCAGCAGGGTGGGGGCCAGCCAGCGGATCATCCCCAGGGCCAGAACAAGAGTGCTGACCGTCACCCCCGCCAGCAGCAGCCACTCTTTTTTCATGGGGTCTCCACCGGGTCGGCATGGTTTTTCAGGAAGGTCACCACCTCTTCCCAGCCGGTGATGCGGCGCTGATCGATCATCCATGTCAGGGGGTTGCCCCGGTTGTAGCCCCGGGCGAGGCGCAAGGTCTCCAGGGCCTCGGCGAAGCGTTGCCGCTGGGTCAGCCAGGCCACCTTGCGGATGGCCAGGGCCACCACGGGTCTGGCCTGGAGCGCCTCGTCCAGCAGGGCCAGGGCCTTGTCCGGCTGACCGGAGCGCTCCTCCAGGATCGCCTTGAGCTGGAGTAGCAGATAGTGTTGCGTGCGCGGCACGAAGGTGGGATTGGCCGGGATCACCTCCAGCATGGCCCGCAACGTCTCCAGTGCCAGTTCCGGACACTCCCCCCGTTCCACAAGCGTAACCAGATCATCCATCGCCGGCAGGTTCAACACCCCGGAGCGCAGTCGTTGCAGGACCATGGCCGGATCCGGACCGATCACCTCCGGATGGTTGCAGCGTAATTTAAGCCAATAGATCGGCGCGCCGGCATCGTTGGGCACCCGTTCCATGAGGGTCTGATAGATGCGGGCCGCCTGCTGGTGTTGGCCCAGCAGCAGATGGAACTCCGCCAGTTGACTTTGGGCCCGTTTCGACAAGGGTTTCTGGTATTGCCACACCTCCGCCTGTCGGACCGGATCTCCCCAGAGTCTGGCCTCCGCATGGGTCAGGAGGGCGAACAGTCCGATCAGAAGTCCCACCCCGGCCACGAAGGCCCCCCGGGCCAGGGGGGTGGGCAGCCGGGTGCGCAGTTCGGTGACTCCGACGGCCACTGCAAACCACAACCCGGCGGAGGGCAGATAGTTGCGGTGTTCGAAGTAGATCTCCAGGGAAAGTACCGTGGATTCCATGGCGTGCCCGGCAAAAAACCACAGAAAACCGAAGGCGAATACCGGATGGCGCCGCCGCATCCGCCAGGCGCCAACCAGCAGGGTCAAAATGAACCCCATGGCCGCCAGCGTCCGGGGGGGATTCAGCAGGCTGCGGGAGAGGGGATAGTCGTCGTGGAACAGCCCCAGATCCGCCAGGGAGGGAAAAAAGAGCAGGCGCAGATAGTCGGTCAGGACAGAGAACTGGGTCAGAACCCGTTCGGTCAGGGTGAACTCCCGGGTCTGGTAATGCAGGACGAAATAGGTTTCCCAGTGGCTGAGCAGATAGAGTGCCAGCATGGCCAGAGGGGCCAGGAGAAACACCCGGGCAAACCAGCGCCAGGAGGCGGGTCTGGGGAGGGTTGCCAGCAGGGTGGCCTCCATGACCAGCAGAAACAGGGGCAAAAGAATCCCGTTTTCCTTGCTCAAAGTGGCCAGAATCCCTCCCAGGGCAATGCCGGCGCCGGCCCAGAGGTAGCCTTTTGCCGGATTGAAGCGGGGGGTGTCGGGGATCAGGTGTTGCCGGCCTTTCAGATAGGCCAGCATGGCCAGCAGGGTGAAGATCATGGTCAACTGGGTCATGCGCTGTACCACGTAGAGGGTGGTGGAGAGGTTCAGCGGATGAATCAGCCAGATGCCGCCGGCAAGCAGTGCCACGGTCTCCCCGGCAAGCGGGGCGAGGTTCATCAGACGGGTCAGGCGGACCAGCATCCAGATCAGCAGGGCGCCGGTCACCAGATGGAGGGCGATGTTGATTTTCTTGAACTCTCCCGGGAACCTGGGCCAGGCGTGGTACTGGGGAGCGAAGCTGGCCATGGCCACGGGTCGGGAGATCTGGGACGACGGCGAGGAGCCGATGAAATAGAGAAACTGATCGAAGCCGGGTTCGGTCTGCAGGGCGTTGAGACCCCGCAGATTGGGGGGGTCATCCAGCAGAAATGTGCCGGAGATGCCGGGCTGATAAAGAATGGCGGTGAGGGACAAGAGCAGAAAAAAAACCGCTCCCCGGAAGGGGGGAGCGGTCAGCAGACGAGGCGCGTTCATGGGGATCCAGGCAACGCGCTGGCAGAATTACTTGCAGGCGCCGGGGAGCAGGGAGGTGGAGAGGGTGCCGGCCTTGCAGCTCCAGTTGGTGCCGCCATCGATGGTGCGCAGGATGAGGGTTTTGCCGGAGATCTTGGAGTTGACGTTGTTGGTCTTGTAGGTGGCCGTGATGTTCAGGGTCATGGGCACACCGGTGGTGGCGAAGGTGATGGTGGAGACGTAGCTGCCCGCGGTGTTGGCGCCGATGCTGGCCGGGACCGCCGGGAAGTGCCCGTTGGAGGAGTTGAACTCAGCCGAAGCCCCCTTCATGCCGGACATCAGGGAGACCGCTTCGGAGGCCTGGGCCCGGGCGATGTAGTCCTGATAGGCGGGAATGGCGACTGCGGCCAGGATGCCGATGATGGCAATGACGATCATCAGTTCGATGAGGGTGAAACCGGCTTGCTTACGAAGGTGTTTGCACATGAGCGTTCTCCCGATAAAAGATGTGACGTTGTGACCGTTATCCGGTTGGATATGCAAAATTATGTACTGCGTGTTCTCCTGCTCTGTATTGCTGCATCTTGCAATCGGTATACCATACGCGAATGAGTGCAAAAAGCCAAGCAAAAATCGAGGTCTGGCCGATTCCTGGGATTTTGGGCGCACCAGTGGAGCGGTTCCGGCTGACAGGAATGGTCGCTGACTGACAAAAATTGTCACTTGAAATGGTCCGGTTTGGTCACCAGCAGGCCATAGAGTTCCCCCTCCTGCCAGGGCGCGGAGACCTGGAAGCCCAGATCCCGCAGGGAGAGGGGGACATTGTGCAGGGGTTCGCCGCCGGAGAGGCGCACCCTCAGCCTCTGGCCCGGGGCCAGGGTGGCCAGTTTGAGTTTCACCCGCACGAAGGTCATGGGGCAGGTTTCCCGGGAGATGTCGATGGTGGCCTCCACCGGGGTGGCGGCGGGTTCCGGGAGCAGGGCCGGAGTGGCGGCCAGGATCGGTCGCGGGGCCTGGGCGCACACCGGACAGGCGGGATTGCGCTCCCGTGTCACGGTGTGCGGATCGCTTGTGGCCGGATCCAGGGTAAAGGTGTGGCTCCAGAGCAGGGGAGCGCCGATGCGCAACAGAGCCTTGGTGGCTTCGGTGGCCAGCATGGTGCCGGCCAGACCCTGCCAGAGGGAGAACCACAGGGGGTCCGGGGTCGGCGCGGGGGCGGGCAGGGGCTGGCAGGCCAGACAGGGCAGGGCGGGGTCCGACCCGGCCCGGGAACCGGCGAGCCAGCCCCGGCCATCGGCGGCAAAGCCGTTGGTCAACAGGGGGATGACCCGTTCATGGCAAAGGGGATTGAGTCCGGGCCAATCCTGCCGGCAGTCGATGACCAGCCCCAGGCCGTCGAGCCAGGCCGCCAGAGCCTCCGGGGTGGTCGGGGCCGGGGTGGCGCGGATGGCGATGGTGGGATTGAGTTCCCTGGCCCAGTGGGCCATGGCCTCCCGGGGTTCCGTGAGGTCATCGGCCAGTCGCACCTCTCCCACCCCGGCCCCCGCCAGATAGAGAAGCGCCGCACGGGCCGCGCCATCGCTCCCCAGAATCCCCACCCGGGCGTCATTGAGGGTCCGTTGTCCTTCCCCTCCGATCTCCTTGAGAAGAATCTGCCGGGAGTAGCGTTCCGCCCAGGTTGCGGCGTGGGTTGGATCGGTCATGGGGGGGGGAGTTCCGTGGAGAGGTAGCGGTCCGCCAGATCGGCGATGATCACCACGGCCCGTTTGTGGGCGAACTCTGCCCGACCGGTCACGCGCAGGGTGGCTGCCAGCGCCGCCCCTCCGGAGATGCCGCAGGCGATTCCTTCCTCGGCGGCCAGACGGCGGGCGGTTTCGATGGCCAGATCATCACTGATGCGCACCACCTCATCGATCAGGGCGCGGTCGAGGACCGGGGGGACAAAGCCGGGCCCCAGTCCCTGGATCTTGTGTGGGCCTGGCATGCCTCCGGAGAGAACCGGCGAATTGGCCGGTTCCACCGCCACCACCCGCAGATGGGGCAGCACCTGTTTGATGGTCTGCGCCATGCCGGACAACGATCCGCCGGTGCCGACGCCTGCCACCAGCAGATCCAGTTGTCCATCCGTATCCTCCAGGATCTCCCGGGCCGTGGTCGTCGCGTGGATGGCCGGATTGGCCGGATTGTCGAACTGGTTGGGCATGAAGCCGTTTTTTTCCTGTTTCAGGAGCTCTTTGGCCTTCTGGATGGCCCCCCGCATCCCCTCCCTGGCCGGGGTCAGCACCACCCGGGCGCCCAGCAGCGCGAACAGCTTGCGGCGTTCCTGGGACATGGAGTCCGGCATGGTCAGCACCAGTTGCAACCCCTTGGCCGCGCACACCCCCGCCAGGGCGATGCCGGTATTGCCCGAGGTGGGTTCGATCACCACGGTCTCCCGGTTGATGACCCCTTCCTTTTCTCCGGCTTCGATCATGGCCAGGGCGATGCGATCTTTCACCGATCCCATGGGGTTGAAATACTCCAGCTTGGCCAGGATCTCCACCGGCAGCTCCCCCTGCAGACGGTTGATGCGCACCAGCGGAGTGTTGCCGATGGTTTCGGTGATATTGGCGTGGATTTTTTTTCTCATGGCGTGGCAGGTCCGGGTTGGTGGTGACACGGGCAGCGGGGATTGGGCCGCAATGGCACCGCGCGACGTCTGCCGGTCAGGGCATGGATGGTCAGCAGGCGGTTGATCAGCAATTGACCGGTGCCAGTATGCAGTTTAACCGTTTCCATGGCCATCAGCCAGCCCACTTCCCCCACCAGAGGGCCCAGCACCCCCGCGTTGACGCAGGTGGGCCCCTCCAGGGGGGGCGGACCGCCGAACAGACAGCGCAGACAGGCGGAGCGGCCCGGCAGAATGGTGAGCAGTTGTCCGGCCAGTGCCGTGGCCGCTCCATGCACCAGGGGAATCCCCAGGCGGATGGCCGCGTCGTTGGCGGCAAAACGGGTGGGGAAGTTGTCCGTGGCGTCGAGGAGCGCCCCGTGACCCCGGGCAGCCCCGGCGATGGCCTCCGGGGTGTCGAGGCGGGCGACCAGGGGGGTGATCTCCAGTGGAGAGGAGAGGGTTTTCAGCCGGTTGGCCGCTTTCTCGACCTTGCAGGCGTCGATGTCTCCGCTGGAATAAAGGATCTGCCGGTGCAGATTGGATATGGCGATCCGGTCCGGGTCGGCGATGGTGAGCCTGATCCCGGGCAGCCCGCTCAGGGCCAGGGCCGCAGCGCATCCCAGCCCGCCTGCGCCGAGCAGAAAAATGCTCGCCGGGAGCGCCGGGGCCGGGGGGGGCAAGAGGGGGGTCATCCGGTTCAATCCTGGGGCTCTGTCGATGACAGCAGTGTGGTGGTCCAGGAGAAAAGATCTGTGATTTGTTTCAGGATGGTGGCCCGATCCAGGCAGGCATCCATGGGTTCGCAGGATTCATAGCGGAATTGTACGGCAAAAGCCGTCAGGTCAAGAAGTTTCCACTCCTGGGGGACAGGCGCTCCTGCCTGTTCGAGCAGAATGATGAGAAATCGCAGATTATGGGTGCGCGGAATCTCCTTGCCCCGCAGCGCCAGCCACGCCTTGAGGTTTTTTTTCATCGCCTGCTGCGCAAGAAAGCCAAAAACTTCATCCGGAAACCGATTGGGATCCAGCATGTTGCCGATGGCATGCAGGTCACGGGAGGCGGCAGCCAAAAGGCGTTGAGCGCTCTCAAGGTCGGGCATGCAGCACCTTGCCCTCGCGCAGGGCGCGGGCAACGACGTGATTGGCGGAGTTGCGCAGTCGTTCGGTCTCTTCTTCACTGTACACCAGAATGTCCGTGGCCACAGGAATGGTCCCCATGGCATCCTCCAGACGGGCGATCTCTCGGTAGCGACTGCGCTCCGGACCAAAAGGTTCGCTTTCGATCACCAGAAGATCCACGTCGGTTGCGGCATCCATCTGGCCCCGGGCCCGGGAACCGAACAGGATCACCTGTTTCGGGTTGGCAACCTTCACAATGGCCTGGACCATCTGTTGGAGCCACTGGCCATCCATCCCGGACAAGTCGGAGGCGTCACTCATATGGAATAGGTGATCCGGTCGCAGCTTTCGCTGGGCACCCCGCCCCGGAAGGCGCGGGTGGTCAACTCCTCGATGGTGATGGTGTCCATCAACACCAGAATCTTTTCCTGGAACTCACCCCACAAAGGCCGGATCACCACCCGGCCAATGGGACCCGTGGCCGTATCCGGGGGCAATCCGGAGTCGTTGACCTCGGAGACATCCATCACCACCCGGGCGATGTCCCCCACCGAAATCCGCGCCCGTTCCCGACCCAGCAGATAACCACCCCGGGGGCCACGTACCCCTTTGAGGATGCCGGCTCTGACCAGTCGCTGCATCACCTGTTCCAGATAGCGTTGCGGCACCCCCTGACGGCTGGTCACTTCGCGGATTTGCACCGGTTCCCCGGTGGAGTTGTAGGCGATGTCCGTGACCGCCTCGATGGCATAGAGCAGTTTCTTGGAGAATTTCAGCATGTTGTCCTCTCTCCCTTGCCGGTCGGGATGGTCACCCGCGCCAGGCGCACGCACGGTCCAGCAGACCGGCCACGGCCCGGATCAAGCGTTCGGCCACCTGTTCCTTGGGCAATAACGGCCAGGACTCTTCCGGTCCCTCCCGGCCAATGAGCGTCACCGCGTTGGTCTCGGCGCCGAAGCCGCATCCTGGTGCGCTGACATCGTTGATGGCGATCAGATCGCACCCTTTGCGGAGGAGTTTCTGTTGTCCGTGGGCCAGGGCTTGTTCGGTTTCGGCGGCGAAACCGACCACCACCCGTTGCCGTCCCTCCCGGGTGCGGAGGCCGCTCCAGGCCGAAAGCATGGCCAGAATATCCGGGTTTTCGGTCAACTCCAGGGACATATCCTCCGATGCGCCTGATTTCTTGATTTTTTCTCTCTTGCGATCCGCGGGACGGTAGTCGGATACCGCCGCCGAGAGAATCGCCCCGTCGCACAGGGGTTCTCCCGGGGTCTTGAGCCAGACCCCCAATACCGCGTCGAGCATCTCCCGGGCCGAACCCACCGGGAACATCCGCGCGCCCATTGGCGGGGCGAGGGCCACCGGACCATGCACCAGATCCACCTCTGCTCCGGCCCGCAGCGCGGCCAACGCCACCTCCCATCCCATCTTGCCCGAGGAGTGGTTGGAGATGAAACGAACCGGATCCAGCTCCTCTCGGGTGGGACCGGCGGTGATCACCAGGCGGCGTCCCGCCAGAATCGCCGGGGTGAGGAGCCGTCGGGCCGTCTCCAGGATCATGACGGGTTCGGCCATGCGACCCAACCCCTCTTCTCCGCAGGCCATGGCGCCGCTTTGCGGACCGATGAAGCGGATGCCGTCCTCTTGCAGGGTGGTCACATTGCGGCGCGTGGCCGGGTGTTCCCACATGGCGGGATTCATGGCCGGGGCCACCAGCACCGGACCGCGCTGGGCCAGCAGCAGGGCGGTGAGCAGATCGTCCGCCATCCCCTGGGCCATGCGGGCCAGAAGATCCGCCGTGGCCGGGGCCACGATCACCAGATCCGCTTCCCTGGCCAGCCGGATATGATCCATGCCATCCGGCTCCAGAGGGGCGAACAGCCGTTCCCGTACCGGTGCGCCGCTCAAAGCCTGCAACGTCAGTCCGGTGACAAATTCCAGGGCCGCCGCCGTGGGAACCGCAACAACCGTGGCTCCGGCCAGACGGCAGAGACGGATCAACTCCAGGGTTTTGTAGGCCCCGATTCCGCCCCCCAGGCCAATCACAATGCGTTTGCCGGTCCAGAAATTCAATGTCCTCTCCCATGATGGAAATCTGGATTGAATTATCCACTTCCTGTGGTGTAAGTCAATCGGTTTTCCCGGATCCACGCGGATGGAAGGAAGCTTGCATAAGATTGGAAAGCCCTGCCACTTTAGGCCAATGGCGGGGGTTCCACAGTCATGGCCAGAGTGGTTTTTCTCGGGGAATTGCGGCATACGGAGGTGGGCATGAGTGGCAACGGGGATTGGATCTCCTGGCTTGTCTTGATCGGTGGCACGGTATTGACGCTGTTGGGGATCATCAAGGTCATGGCCAACAGCGCCCGGATACTCGTCTGGATGTTGTTGCTGGTGGTGGGGGTGGGGGGCATGGCCCATGGCATTCGCCAGCATCCGACGATTCTGGAAAGCGTGGGGGTGCCGGCGGATATCGCCCGGACCATCCGGGGATTTCTCGTGTCGTCGGACCGGTGACTCCCCGGCTAGAACAGGCCATTCAGGAGCGCGGGGCAAAGGGGGAGATCTCCCCCTGAAACACGGCTTCGATCATCCGGGCCAGACCCCGGGCCGCCACCTGTTCCCCGTTGACCAGTTCCCACTGGGCGGCCCGACACCGATCCCGGGTTTCCGGTTCAGCCAGCAATCGTCGGGCCTGCTGGAGCAACGCCTCTTCGTTGTCGAAAACCGGCGCCTCCGGCAGAGAGGCAAAGAGTCCGGCGCTGTCCGGACGCCGATAGCCGAGCAGCGTGCCACCGCTTTTGATGATCTCGATGGTGCGGGGAAAAAAGCAGGTCTCGAAGGACATGGAACCGAAATCCACGCTCAGTGGAATGCGTTGATAGAAATGTTTGCGGGCCACCGACGCCCGTGGATGGGCGGCAAGACCCTGGGCGATCCAGGCGTCTCCATACAAGAGAAAGCGCGCTCCGAACTCCCGGGCCACGGCATGCACAAAACTTTGGCGGGTCAACCGGGCGTGATGCTGGAAAAACCACTGCTGGAAACATAAAAACCGCTCCACCGACCGGATGGAGCCATCCGCGATCAACATCTCCCGGAGCGGTTCCTGCTGCTGCAGGCGGCTCTCCTGCGGACGCGCCACGCAGGCGGTCGCCGTCTCCAAGGCCCAGGCCTCCAGGCGCTCATCCCGCCGGGTGGGCGGTTCCGGCATATCCCCCAGATAGATCAGATCATACGCCTCCGGTTTTTTGCCATGCACCTCGCCGGTGGAAACCGGCAGGCTTCGCAGATCCGCAAAAGGCTCTCCCCAACGCATCCAGCGATATTGATGGCCCTGGGCAAGTCGGAAACCGAATCCCCCCAGCGGGGCGTAAAAGCCGTTCGCAAAGCCCAGTCGGGCATACTCTTCTGCGGCGAAAGGGCAGGGAATCCACAGGAAAAGCCGGTTCTCCCGCAACTGGGCGTTGCAGCCGGGCACATCTCCGGCGCGGCGCAGAATGGGTTCCACCTCGGCCACCGGATGGCCCCAGGTGAGATTGACCACGGGAAAATCCCCGGGGATCAGATGGCGGATCAGATGGTTGACCTCCCGGGAGAGAAAGAAATTGGCCGTGATCACCAGGTCCGGGGCCTGATCCAGAAACGGTTCCACCGTGTAGCCCGCGGCGAGATGGCCTTTGATGACCGTCTCGTCCACGCAGAAATCGTAGACCTCATGTCCCATGGCCACCAGTTGGGCGGCCAGAGTGGTGAAGGTTTCGTAGGTTCCGGACTCAATCAGGATGATGCGCACGGCGCTGCTCCTTGAATGGCACCCGCTGATGGATGCGTTGCTTTGCTTGCAGGGGGCCAGAGGGGAGGAGATCCCGATTCATGCCATCCTTTCATTGCGGCATCTTGCTTTCCTCCCCGTCGGGTTGTCAAGTCGGGGGAGGGGGGTGAAAAACTTCTCAAGTCCCACACCGGCCAACCGATAATTTGATCAGCAGGGATTTTAACCTGTAATTGATCCGTTTCCGGTCGGGAGATTTTCACCCTTCCGGGACTGGGGCAAAAAAATTGGAAAAACCATTCAAGTCGAGGGTGGCCATAGACGATAAATTGATCAGCAGGTGTTTTATCCATGATTTTCCTGACCCCTTGGCGTGGACGCGGACACGTGGTGGATCGGGGGGAGTGTGGCAGGCGATGTTCAAACCACGTTGGCGCTCCTGACGGGTCGCCGAGCGGAGATTCTGGGTGAGGGTTAGGCCCGTAAAACGAATAACCCACAAGGCATCACCAGGGAAGGTTAACTACATGCTCGGCTGAACCATCACCCGAGAATCATCTTACTTCGAGGAGGATTTACCATGTCTCTCACCATCAATGGCTCCATCGCGTCCATCAACGCCAGACGGCAACTGGACAAACATACCGATGAATTGACCAAAACCTTTCAACGGTTGTCCTCCGGTCTGCGGGTCAACAGCGCCAAGGATGACGCGGCGGGTCTGGCCATCATCAACCGCATGACCGCCCAGATTCGTGGCCTGAATACCGCCGCCCGCAACGCCAATGATGGCATCTCCCTCTCCCAGGTGGCCGAGGGGGCCCTCAACGAAACCACCAATGCCCTGCAACGCATTCGTGAACTGGCGGTCCAGGCCTCCAACTCCACCTACAGCACCTCGGACCGGAGCAATCTCAACTCCGAAGTGGCCCAGATGCTCTCCGAAGTGCAGCGCATCGCCCTGAACACCAATTTCAACGGCAACGCCCTGTTCGGCGGCAAGGCCTCGGTGGCCAACACCTATGGCAACGCCTTCTCCGGAACCTTCCAGATCGGACCCGAAGCGGGTCAAACCCTGAAAGTCACCATCCTGCGGGCCGACATCTCCGCCCTGGGCCTGAGCGTCACCGGTGGGGGCGCGTTTGGGGTGGATACCGCTTCCAAAGCCATGTCCGCCATCGAGCGGGTGGACAATGCCCTGGATTCCATTTCGTCGATCCGCGCCAATCTGGGTGCGGTGCAGAGCCGTTTCGAAAACATCGCCTCCAATCTGGCCAATGTCTCCGAAAACACCGACGCGGCCCGTTCCCGCATCCAGGATGCGGACATCGCGGCGGAAACGGCCAATCTCACCCGCAACAGCATTCTTCAGCAGGCGGGTGTGGCGATCCTCGCCCAGGCCAATCAGCAGCCCACCATTGCCCTGGCGTTGCTCTCCGGTCGGTGATTCGTTTCACTTGCAGGGGTCCAGGGGGATTATCCCCCTGGTGGGGTCCAGGGGCGAAGCCCATGGTGGGGTCCAGGGGCGAAGCCCATGT
>JADGAB010000061.1 GCA_015232245.1 Magnetococcales bacterium
CGCCTGCGGCGGCTTGTGGGGCGCGCCCGGGAATTGCTGCGCAATTCCCTTTTGAAAAGCGCGCCAAAGTCAAAGTCCCAAGGGCTTCGCCCCTGGACCCCACCAGGGGGATAATCCCCCTGGACTCCTATAGTAATTACAACTCATACACCAGTCCCTCCCGCGCCAGCAGGAACTGGGGGTCTCCCGGTTGCCGGGGGTTGCGGTCCAGGGCCTCTTGCAGAGTCCTCTCCAGGGCGTCGTCCGAACGGGTGGGTTCGTGATGGGTGAAAAACAGGGTCTTGACTCCCGCCTCCCTGGCCATGGCGATGTTGGCGTCAAAGGTGCTGTGTCCCCAGCCCTGCTTGGACGGATAGTCCTGCAGGGTGTAGGAGGTGTCGGCGATCAGCACGTCCACGCCGCGTATGAAATCCACGATCGCCTGGTTTTTCTGGTTCATGTAGATCGCGTATTCGGCGTATTCCTCGTCTTCGGGTTCGTAGATATTGTAGAGCTGTTCGTGATCCCCGGTGAAAAACAGCGATTTTCCCTGACATTCGATCCGGTAGCCGAAATTCAATACCGGATGATTCATCAGGATGTTGCTGACCTTGGCCGATCCCGCCTGTACGGTCTGACGCTCCCGCAGGGTGACATAATCGAGTCTGGCTTTGAGTTCCGCCTCCCGGACGGGAAAATAACAGTATTGCAGTTGACCGGAGAGGATCTCCCGGATATCCCGTCGGGCGATGGGATCGTAGGCGCCGTAAATTTTCAGGATATTGCCCGGGATGAAACTGGGAATGAAGAAGGGCAATCCCTGGATGTGATCCCAGTGGGTGTGGGAGAGAAACAGATGACAGGTGAGAGGCAGTTCCGGAAACAGGGTCAGCGCCAGGGGAAAGAGACCGGTGCCCGCATCGAGGATGATCAGTTCGTTGTCATCGGTGCGCACTTCGATGCAGGTGGTGTTTCCGCCGTAACGGACCGTCGAGGCCCCTGGTGTGGCGATGGAGCCGCGTACGCCCCAGAATTTGATTTTCATGGCGGTTCACCGGGGGTTGGGGAGGAGGCCAGGTTCCAGGAGTGGATGAAAATCTCTACCCGGTGCATTTCGCCGGAAAGATCTCCCAGGGTGCCGATGAGTTCCTGCAGGGTTCCCCCCAGACGCCGTTCGATGGGTTTGGGCAGGGATGTGGCGGTGACCGGATTGCCCGACAGACCGACCCCCATGGTTTTGGCCATGATGTTGGCGGCGTAGACGCAATCGAGGAGCGGCGAGGCATCTTCCGGGGTCCAGTGGTGGTGCTGTCCCATGCTGGCCAGACAGCCGGCGGGCAGACGCCATTTCTCCGCCAGCAGAGCGCCGATCTGGGCATGGTCCAGATGCAATATTTTCTGTTCGGCCTGATGCAGGGAGATCTGTTTTTTGGCAGCCAGAGCCAGGGCTTTTTCGTGGGCTGCGGGAAAGAAACGGTGCAGGGCGATTTTGCCGAAATCGTGGAGCAGACCGGCGACGAAATAGTCGGTGGAGTCCACCTCCGGGATGCCGCCGCGGCGGGCCAGATGGCGGGCGATGACGCCGACGGCGATGGCGTGGGAGAGAAGCCCTTCCAGAAAGGGATGGCTCATGCTCTCCCGGCTGAGCATCTCCATGGGGGCGATGGTCAGGGCGAGATTCTTGATGGTGTTGATGCCCACGAACACCACAGCCTGACGGATGGAGCCGATCTGACGGGAAAGTCCGAAATAGGGGGAGTTGACCAGTTGCAACAGCTTGATGGTCAATACCGGATCCAGATCGATGACCCGGACCAGTTCCTTGGGCGCGCAGTTGATGTCCGCGGTCAGTTTCAGGATCTGATAGATGCTCGGCGGAAAGGCCGGCATGCCGTCGATGAGCCGCAGCAGTCTCTTTTTGGAATGTCCCATGGTCCCCCGTGTCCCCGGTTGCGCGGCAGATTCCCTGCGCGTCAATGTGGACCATTTCGATGGGGTGGGTCAACCATTTTATTCCTGACAAAGCCCTTTTTGAACCCTTTCCGGGAATGGATCTCCCGTGGTGACAACCGGTCTGAATCGTGACTGAATGGTACAGAATTGACGCCTTGCCAAGAGTGGAGAATTCCCGTAGCATGCTGGGATTTCGTTTTCCTCGAATGTTGAATGGATGTCGCGTACACCCATGACTCAGGCCACGGTTCAGGGACTTCTGAAAAATACCGATCTTCTGATGGATCCCCATGAAATCCGCGCGGTCGTGACCTCGGCGCAGAGTGGTTGCCGGCCTCTGGATCTGCATGCCGGTCGGGGACGTCCGGTGCGTCAGGCCGTCCTCGCCGACAGCCGGGAGGGCCATTCGTTGATCCTCGCCATCCAGGATCCCCAGGTGGGCAACCGGGATCTGACCCGGGGGTTGCAGGTGTCGATCCGTTTTCATATGGGAGGATACTCCCTGGAGTCCAGACTGGACCTGCTGGAAATCCTGGAGGATACCCGCATCCGGGTGGCCTATCCGGAACTGTTTCGGGTCCACTCCAAGCGGCAGGCCAGCCGGTACGTGGTACCCATGAACATGAGTTGTCAGGTGGAGATGTGGGCGGAACAGATCGTTGCCCGGGGAGAGTTGCAGGATGTCAACCTGGAAGGGGTGTCGTTTCTGGGGGAGAGCCTGTCGGTTCCTTTGTCCGGGAACGCTGCGGTCCGGTTGTGCCTGACACCCGCCTCCGACGGTGATCCGCCTCTGGAATTGACCGGCATCCTGCGATTTTCCGGTCCGGAACATCAGTCGGGCGCCGCGCCCCGTTATCGACACAGCGTCCAGGTGACCGGAGCCGCCGACATGGACGCCTTCCGTCGCTATTTTGGCAAGATCAGCACCAGTTCCCATGGATGGTTTCGCGCTGCGGTCATCTCCGCGGAGAGCTATCGGCTGACCTCGGTGATCTGAGGCGGTGTCGATCCAGCCGTGCCCCATACGTTTCATCTAAACCCTTGAGGGAGTCATTGCATCATGATCGATTGGATCACCCCGGCTTACGCACAATCCTCCTCACCCGGTCCGGAAGCGGCCATTGGCAACATCGTTTTCATGATCCTGCTGTTCGGCATCTTCTATTTTCTGTTGATCCGCCCCCAGCAGAAACAGGTGAAACAGCATAAGGAGATGGTCGCCAATCTGCAGCGGGGCGATGCGGTGGAGACCCGTGGCGGGCTGATCGGTCGCATCCACCGGGTGGAAGAGGATCATGTGATCCTGGAACTCGGTGAGGTCGAGGTCTCCGCCCGTCAGTTCAGGCCGGTCCGGGTCAAGGTGCGTCGCGCGGCCATCGCCGAAATGAATGTCAAGGCGGGCGTACCTGCCACCGCCGAGGAAGTCGCGGACAAACCCGCGGACAAGCCCAAGGAATGATTCCAAAAATACGCAGTCAGCAAAGCTTTCGGGAGTGACCCTCCGTGCGACATTTTCCACTCTGGAAAACCATTATCTCTTTGGGGATCGTTCTGGTCTCCATGATCTACTCCCTGCCCACCCTCATGGGCGGCGTCCCGACCTGGTGGCCGGGCTGGTTGCCTTCCAAGACCGTCTATCGGGGTCTTGATCTGCAGGGCGGACTCTACCTCCTGTTGCACGTCGAAACCGAAAAGGCGGTGGAACAGGCGGCGGAAAACCTGGTGGATGAAATCCGCCTGACCCTGCGCAAAGGCAAGTTCCGCTATCAGTCCATCAAGCGGGAAGGACGGGAAACCGTGGAGGTCAAACTTCCCGGGGATGTGCCCAAGGCCGATGTCATCAAGGCCATGAAGGAGGATTTCCGCAACTCGGTGGCCGAGGAGACCCCGGACGGGGTGCGGCTGCGCCTTTCCGCCACGGAAGTGACGGAATTGAAGAAATTCGCCGTGGATCAATCCATTCAGACCATCCGTTCCCGCATCGACCAGTTCGGCGTCTCGGAACCCTCCCTGCAGAAACAGGGGGAGGATCGGATTCTTCTGCAACTGCCCGGTCTCAACGATCCGGCCCGCGCCAAGACCCTGATTGGCCGTACCGCCCGGTTGGAGTTCAAACTGGTCGATGAAAAAGGGGATCTCAATGCCGCCCTGGCGGGCAACATCCCCCCGGATGATCAACTGCTCTACGAGGAACGGGGCGGGAAAAAGGGTCAGAAACCGGTCCGTCAGCCTTTGCTGTTGAAGAAAAGAACCAATCTGACCGGTGAACTGCTCACCGATGCCCGGGTCAATTTCGATCAGTTCGGCGAGGCTCTGGTCTCCATCACCTTCAATCATCAGGGAGCGCGCCGCTTCGCCCAGTTGACCGGGGAACACGTCGGCGAACGCATGGCCATCGTCCTGGACGACAAGGTGTACTCCGCCCCGGTGCTCAGGGAGAAGATCGAAGGTGGACGGGCCCAGATCACCGGCAACTTCGCCATGGAGGATGCCCACGATCTGGCCATCGTGCTGCGCGCCGGCGCCCTGCCGGCGCCCGTGACCATCCTGGAGGAGCGCACCGTCGGACCCACCCTCGGCAGCGACTCCATCCGGGAAGGGGTCCTCTCCTCGCTGATCGGGGGTCTGCTGGTCATCATCTTCATGGCGGTCTATTACAAGGGCCTGGGAATGCTGGCCAACATCGCCGTGATCTTCAACGTCTTCATCGTCATCGCCGTGCTGGCGGGCATGCAGGCCGCACTCACCCTGCCGGGCATCGCCGGCGTGGTGCTGCTCATCGGTATGGCCGTGGACGCCAACGTGCTGATCATCGAACGGATCCGGGAGGAGCTGCGCCTCGGCAAATCCCCCTTCGCCGCCATCGATCAGGGGTACGAAAAGGCCTTCATGACCATCCTCGACTCCCATGTCACCACCCTCTCCACGGCGCTGATCCTGTTTCAGTTCGGCACCGGTCCGGTGCGTGGCTTCGCCGTCACTTTGATCATCGGTCTGCTCTCTTCCCTGTTCACATCGATCACCCTGACCCGCATGATGCTCTACTTCATCCTGCGCAACCGCCGGGTGCAAAAATTGAGTCTCTAGAGTCCAAACGGATACGGAAAAATAAAACGTCATGGAAATCATCAATCCGAAACTCAATATCGATTTTGTCAGCAAGCGCAAATGGGCCTTCATGATCTCCGGCATGCTGTTGTTGATCAGTCTGGCCTCCCTGGCTACCCGGGGCCTCAACTTCGGCCTGGATTTCTCCGGAGGCGCGGTGATGCAGTTGCGCTTTCCGGGACCGGCGCCCATCGCCTCCATCCGTGCCGCCCTGGGTGAAATCGGCCTGGGAGGGGCGGTGATCCAGGAGTTCGGCGCACCCGAAGAGATCCTGATCCGGCTGCACCAGGAACATCAGGACGGCAAGGATGGGGAACTCTCCTCCAAAATCGCCCAGAAGATCGTCGATCTGGTCACCCCCCTGGCGGGCAACAACGGCAAGGTGGAACTGCGCCGCGTGGAGTTCGTCGGTCCCCAGGTGGGACATGAACTCACCGTCAACGGCATCTGGGCCGTGGTCTACTCCTGGATGGCCATCCTGGTCTATGTGGGATTGCGCTTCGAATTCCGCTTCGCTCTTGGGGCGGTCCTCTCCCTCATCCATGACGTCTTCATGATCCTTGGCTACTTCTCCATCACCCAAAAGGAGTTCTCCCTGGTGGTGGTGGCCGCGGTCCTCACCGTCATCGGTTACTCCATCAACGATACCATCGTGGTCTTCGACCGGATCCGGGACGAGTCCAAACGGATGCGCAATCAGCCCATGGAGGCGGTCATCAACGAGGCCACCAACCGGACCCTCTCCCGGACCATCAACGTCTCATTGACCGTGGTGCTGGTACTCCTCGCCCTGTTTTTCTATGGCGGCGAAGTGATCCACGATTTTGCCATCGCCCTGTTGCTGGGCGTGGTGGTGGGTACCTGGTCATCGATCTATGTGGCCAGCCCCACGGTCCTGGTCTTCGAACACTGGCGTCTGGCGCGGGCCAACAAGGCCGCACCCTCCATTTGAAGGTTGCACTGTCCCGGGGATTAAGCACCACAATGACCATCGGTTCCTCCAGCGACGACTATCATCTGCGCTTTCAGGTCGCGTCTCCGGACTTCAGCGCCGAACAGGATCGGCTCCATACCGAAGCCATGGAGCGCATGCGTGCCGCCGTGGCCGAAGGCCGCCGCTGGCCTGAGGTGTGCAGTCTGGTGAAAATGCCGGACGAGGCGTTCAAACGGCTGATCCAGGATGATTTTCTCAAGGTTCTGATCGCCGAACGCCATTTTCAGGGGGGCGAGCGTCTCAAGGGCATGGCCAAAGAGTTGGGGGTTCCCATGGAACTCTTGATGGCCTTGAAGGTCTCCATGCTCAAAGAGGTGAGTGATGCGGCCCGGCAGGCCTATCGGTTATCCAATCCACAAGATTCACAGGCATAAGGAATATCCCATGGCACGTATCCTGGTGATCGATGACGATGCTTCCATTCGCGCCTTGTTGCGGGAGATTCTGGAAGAGGAGGGACACGAGGTCGAGGAGTCTCCGGATGGGCGCGCCGGTCTGCGTCGTTTCAAGCAGTATCATCCCGATCTGGTCATGACCGACATCCTCATGCCGGAAAAGGATGGCGTGGAGTTGATCATGGAGTTGAAGGAGGTCAATTCCGCCATTCGCATCGTGGCCATGTCCGGCGGTGGACGGGGGCTGGATGCGGCCTTCAATCTGCGCATGGCCCAGGATTTTGGCGCCAGCCGGTTGCTGGTCAAACCGTTCGGTCGCGGTCAGGCCCTGGAGGTGGTCAACGAAGCTTTGGCTTTGTAGCTCCCCGGGGAGGAAGACGGGTTTCTCAGTGGATGGATGGCCCGATCTTTGATCGAGGGCATCTGTATTTCTGAAGTTGACTTGCTTCCTGCAAAGGCGTCGCCTGCGGCGATTGGTGGGGCGTGCTTTTCAAGAAGGAATTGCTAAAGCAATTCCTTCTTGAAAAGCACGCCAAAGGCTTAAAGTCCCAAGGGTCTCATTCCTGGACCCCACCCCAGGGATAATCCCCCTGGCCCCCTGTAAATCAGGTGCGTTGCAGTCGCCGCCCCTGCAGCATGGCCCAAAAAACCCCGACCATCATGATGCCCGAACCGACCCAGATCCACGCAATCAGAGGGTTGCGGTAAACCCGAAAAGCCCAGACCCCCTCTTTCACCCCATCCCCGAGAACCACATAAAGATCCTCGCGCCAGGTGCTGTGAATGGCGGCCTCGGTGGTGGGCTGGGAGTGCTCGTTGTAGACCCGTTTTTGCGGCTTGAGCAGCAACGCCGAATCCCCGGCCCGCTCCGCCCGAACCACCGCCTCATCCGCATGCCAGTTGCGCTGCGCGGTCTGATGGAAGGTCTCCAAAGTCAAGGTCCAGGAACCGATCTGCATCGAATCCCCCTTGCCCAGAAAAACATCCTTCTCTTCCTGAAACAATCCGGAACCGACAAAACCCGCCACCATGATCAAGGTGCCCAGATGGACCAGCATACCACCGTAACGACGCTTGTTGCGGTTGACCAGACGCAGCAAAGCCGATGGCGCGGAGAGGGATTCCCGGGTCATGCGGATCCGGGTGTTGCGAGTCAACTCTTTCAGATGGGTCGTGCCCACAAAAAGGATGAGTCCGGCGGCAATGGCGCCGAACGGGTGACTGATCCCGATAAGAGGAGCCAGAAGAGCGCCAATGATGCCGATGATCAGGGGCAGCAGGAACTCCTGACGCAACCGGGAGAAAGTGGCCTTCTGCCAGGGAATGGTTGGACCCACTCCCATGAGCATCAGCATGCCGAGCATGATGGGGATGAACACTTTGTTGTAATAGGGAGCGCCCACCGACACCTTGGCCGTGGAGAGGGTCTCCATGGCCAGGGGGTAAAGGGTGCCCAGCAGCACGGTGCAGGCCCCGGCCACTAAAAACAGGTTGTTGACCAGAAAAGAGAACTCCTTGGACAGAGCGCTTTCCAGTTGGGGAGTCTCTTTGAGCAGATCGGCCTTCCGGGTGAGCAGTCCGAAGGAAAAAAGCAGCAACACGGCCATGAACAGCAGGATATAGACCCCCCGACCCGGATCCGTGGCAAAGGCGTGTACCGAGGAGAGCACACCGGAGCGGACCAGGAAGGTGCCCAGAAGAGAGAGGGCGAAGGTGGTGATGATCAGAAACAGGTTCCAGGTTTTGAACATGCGACGCCGTTCCTGGACCATGACCGAATGGAGAAAGGCCAGGCCGGTGAGCCAGGGCATGAAGGAGGCGTTTTCCACCGGATCCCAGGCCCAGTAGCCGCCCCAGCCCAGTTCATAATAGGCCCAATAGGCGCCGAAAACGATGCCGATGGTGAGCATGGCCCAGGAGAAGAGGGTCCAGCGCCGGGTGGCCAGGATCCATTCGCTGTCCCCCTGGGAGGTGATCAGGGCGGCCATGGCAAAGGCATAGGGGATGGCAAACCCCACATAACCCAGGTAGAGAAACGGGGGATGGAACACCATGCCCGGATCCTGCAGCAGGGGGTTGAGATCCCGACCGTCGAAGGGGGGAGTGAGGAGCCGTTCGAAGGGAGAGGAGAGAAAAACCACCAGCAGCAGAAAGCCCAGCAGCACCCCACCCAGGATGGAGAGCACCCAGGGCATGGAGACGGGATGGGTGGCCCAGTGTCTCCAGGCGGCGATGGCCACGAACAAAGAGAGCAGCCAACCCCACAACAGCAGGGAGCCTTCATGACCGCCCCACATGGCCGTGGCCAGATAGAAGACCGGCAATTTGAGAGAGGCGTGTTCGGCCACGTATTTGACGGAAAAATCGTGCTTCAAAAACGAGATGATCAGACCCGCCACAGCCAGGGTGAGCAGGGCGCAGATCAGAAAGGCGGCCTGACGCCCCACGCGAATCCAGACCACGCGCTGCCAGCGCAGGCCGACCAGAGGCGCGATGAGCAGTACCCCGGACAAAACCAGGGCCATCAGGGTGGAAAAGTGGGCGATTTCAATCCACATGGCAAATGCTTAAAACTCTTGAAGGTTGGATGAGATGAGGATGCCGGGTCATGCTCTGGTATCGGGAGCAAACGGCTCTCCCAGAAATTTGGGCAGCCCCTGGGCGCGGATCGCTTCGATGAGTGAATGATACAATATCGTTGCCTTCTTGCCGTTGAACAGAGGATCGTCCCCGGCCCCATGGGCCCCGCCCGCCAACCACAACAGGATACTCAATAATGCGGTCGGCGTCCATTTCAATCCGTCCTCGACCCTGAACCCCTGTCCGAACTGCATCCGCAACAGCACCGCGTCCTCCAGATCGTCGAAGGAGATGGACAGCAGACGTCCATCCCAGGAGGATTCCATGGTGGACAGATTGTCTCCGGTCACGCCTACCCCGGACAAAAGCAACTGCACAAAACCGGTCTGCTTCTCGAACAACCACCACAACGGAACATTTTTGCGCCACTGGATGGCCAGACCACTCTCTTCCATGACCTCCCGCAGGGCAGTGGTCATCAGATCCGGATCATAGAGGGCAAAATAGGACTGCTCCACGGTTTTCGGTTTGAAGCCGCTCCCCAGAGTGTGCAGACAGTTGGGATAGGTCCGGGAGATGGACGGGCGATGATGCAAAACCAGCCGTCGCTGTTCACTGCAACAGACAATGGCGGAACAACTGACTACTTTGGGCAGCAAATCGAGATTGTCCGCCTCCCGGGCCAACGCCCGAAGAATCTCCACCGTGGCAAAATCCACGGTATAATATTCCAGGCGGGGTGGTGAATGGTGAGTGTAAAAATTTTCCAGCAGAGCATGGGAGAGGTTCGGTTTGCCCAACTGGTGCAACTCAGCCCGCTTGGCCTGAAGAGCTTCGTGTGAAATGGCAACCGGTTTATGGATTTCCATCGGTTTTGGATTGGCGGACAGCAGGGTTTCGATACGATTCTGGTCGGCAAACAACTGGTTCAGTTCCTTGACCGCATCTTCGGTGACATCTTTCGGAGGTCTGCCCCAGATGTAGAATTTGAGATCCTTGCCATGTTTGATCATGCCGGAGCATTCGGTCAACTGTTTCTCATCCTGGGGCAGATAGCCGCCGATTTCGTCAAACACACATCCCGAGATGGCGATCTGATTCATCGGAGCCAACCCCATGATGCGACTGGCTTCGTTCAAGGGGGTGCCCGCATAGTTGTGCCGACCGTTGATGTCGGTGAAGGGCACCGCCAGTCCCTGGGCTATGCCGATGCGAATGTCATACTTGTCGCATTGACAGTAATGGGTCACTGGATGCAAACAATGGGGCAATTGACATTGTGTTTCCCGATTATGTTCGTCGATGCGTACCAAAAATTCAGAAGCAAAACGAGTATGAATGTCATGGGAGCGGACGGTATCCAGAAAAATCACCAGCACCCCATCCCCCAGGGGAAGAAATTCAATTTTGTCGTTGCCAGGAACGCTGGAAAGATATTTTCTCGTATCGGTGAGGTGTCTGGTAAAAATCCGGACAATCTTGTGCTGCAAGGGCGGGGGTCTCAGGGAATACTTGACGATATCGATGCTGACCACCTTGACATGGCTTCTGGCTTCCGTATCATCGTCTGGCAGGATCATGACGTTTCCTTGTTATTTCAGAGACTTCAAGAGAGACTCCTTGGCCTTGGCAACCCCCTGCTCGCTCATCTCGACAGGTACGTAATCCTCACTGTGTTTGGCGAGAATGGAATCGGCGATGAAATCCTGTTTGGCATGCCAGATCCCCTCCACCACCACCCCCTGACCTTCGCGGAACAGATCCGGGACCATCCCTTCGTAGCGCACCGGCGTCTGGTTCTTGCCGTCGGTGACCTGGAAGCGGATCTTCAGGGTGCCGGACTCCTTGACCAGGGAACCGGTCTGCACCATGCCGCCGATGCGGACCTTCTTGCCATTGAGATCCTGGGTTTTGGCCAGGGCTTCGGTCGGGGTATGGAAGTAGACCAGGGCATCGGTGAACGAGGAGAAGATCAAGGCCGCCAGCGCCCCGCCCACCACCACCAGGGTGATCAGGAAGAACAGGCGCCGGTTGGGAGGGGTTTTCATGGGGCCTCCGGATCGAGATGATCGAGCTGGCGTTGCAGTTTTTTCCAGGAGGCATGCCAGCGCAGGGTATACCCGCCCAGAATCACGAAGGCCAGAACATACACGGCGGTAACATAGGGGGTGTAATCACTCATCGGGATGCATCCTTGCAGCCTCCAGGGCGTCCAGGCGACGACGGGCTTCGATCTGACGGGCCTTGACCGTCACCATGTAGAGTCCCAACAGGATAAACGCCCCCGAGAGGATCAGCAATGGCGGAAGCAGCGGACCGGAAATATGGACACTGGAATTTTCCGCCGCGGTCAGCGAGGGGGGTTGATGGAGTGTGCGCCACCAGACCACCGAATAGTGGATGATGGGCAGATCCACCCCGCCGATGATGGCCAGAATCGCGGTGGCCCGGGCCCCCTTGACCGGATCATCCAGGGAGTGACGCAGCACCATCAGCCCCTTGTAGATGATCAGCAGGACCAGCATGGAGGTGAGGCGGGCATCCCAGGCCCACCAGGTGCCCCACATGGGTTTGCCCCAGATGGCGCCGGAAGCCAGGGTGAGGGCGGTGAAGGCGGCTCCCACGGCGGTGGCGGCTTCGGCGACGATATCGGCCCCTTCCCAGCGTTTCCAGAGGTAGAGCACCGAAGCCACCGTGAGAAACAGATAGCTCAAAAGGGCCATTTTGGCGGAGGGCACATGCACATAAAGAATGCGTACCGCTCCACCCTGCTGAAAATCCGCCGGAGCCTGATAGACGTACCACGCGCCCACGGCCAGGGAGATCAGGGTGAGAAGCCCCAGGGGGAGTTGGATTTTTTTCAGGATATTCATAAAGGTCGTGTCCGTTACTCTTCCACCAGCCAGCCAAAGGCCCAGGGGGTCATGGCCAGATAGACCAGATCGAAAATGATCAGCAGTTTCAGCCAGGGGGCCACGACCCCATCCGGTTGCAGCACTCCGGCGACGGCCTGCACGCCGCTGATGAGCAAGGGGGCGGTCAGAGGCAAAAGCAGCAGCGCCAGCAGGGTCTCCCGGGAACGGGCCCCCCGGGTCATGGCGGCCAACAGTGTTCCCAGACCGGTGAGTCCCAACGTTCCCAACCCCAGAATGCCGAGGATGGCCGGCACCTGGGTCCAGGCATCGACGTTGAACAGCACCATGGTCAATGGAAGTATCAGCAATTCCACCAGCAGGGTCAACAGCAGATTGCCCAGCCACTTGCCAAAAAAAATCACCCCCCTGGGTACCGAGGCCAACAGAAGCCCTTCGAAGGCCCCATCCTCCTCTTCGGCCTGGAAGACCCGCCCCAGTCCCACCAGGGTGGTAAAAAGGGTGGTGGCCCACAACAGGCCGGGCAGCAGGCGCACAGCCTCCTTGCGATCCGGCTCGAAGGCGGCCTGAAAAACCACCAGTACCGAAATGGCGAAAAAGAGCATCGACGAAAGGGTGGCGCGACGACGCAGATCCCCGGCCACATCCTTCCAGGCGATGCGGTAGGCGGCCTTCAGCATGGTTCGGACTCCCCGGGGAGAGCCATGGAAGAGAGCTGACCCCGAGCCAGATGATGGGGTCGATGGGGCAGCGCCGCCACCCGTTCCGGATCGTGACTGGCCATGATCACCGCGCCCCCGGACTCCAGATAGCGGTTGAGCATGGCATTGAGCCACCCCACCCCCTGGGCGTCCAAGGCGGAATAGGGTTCATCCAGCAGCAAAAGCAGGGGTTCGGCCAGCAGCATGCGGGCCAAAGCCAGACGCTTGCGCATGCCCGCCGAAAACCACTGGACCGGTTTGTCCGCAGAACGGCTCAGACCCACTGCGTCGATGGCCTGACGCAACCGGGACTCCGACAGGTCAAGCCCCCGCAGATCGGCAAAAAAAAGCAGATTTTCCACCGGGGTCAGATGACCGTACAGATGGGTGTGATGGCCCACGAACAGCAGCCGGTCCCGGGCCATATCCCCATACCGGTTCACATCTATATCATCCAGGAAATAGTGTCCAACACGGATGGTCAGACGGGTGGAGAGCAGAGCCAACAGTGTGGATTTGCCCGAACCGTTGGCGCCATACAGCACCACGCACTCCCCCCGATGCACCTCAAGATTGATCCCCTGCAGGATCTTCTGTTGGCCGAAGCGGTGTTGCAACCCTTCCAGACGGACCACAAGCGGGCAGGCCGGGGCGTCGGACCGGGAAGACGAAAGATCTGGCGGCAACTTGGATCGCACCTTTTCTGGTTACTGGCCTGGTCCGATGACAGACCCTTTGACCCCGGCCTTGGCACCGGCCAACGTGGCGGCCTGCTGGGCCCGCGCCTGACTCGGGAAGGGCCCAAGACGGACCCGATAGACGGTTTTTTTGCCAACCGCCTGACTGTTCTGATAAACCGGCATACGTTTACCATCAAACATCAGGCTGGAGAGCTTGTTGGCCAGGGCCTCCGCGTGATCGGTATCGTTGAAAGAGGCCACCTGGACCGAAAATCCGCCGGGAGGCGGGGTCGCCGGTTTCTGCAACGGTTTTTCGGCATCCTCATGGTCTTCGGCATCAGGAGCGTTTTTCTGGTTGCCCTTGTTCTGCCGTTTCGGCGTCGATGCCAAGGCGGTATTGGCATCCTCCGGACGGCTGGAATCTTGCGCCGACGGCGATGCCGGTTCACGCATTGGCGGCGGAGGCGCGGAACGGACTCCCGGGGCATCCCCCACCTTTTTCGGCATGGGAGGTGGCCCGGACCGGGAATCGGCATGGGGCGTCAAAGGGATTGGGGGGGTGCGGGCCGCATTGCCGCCCGTGGTCAAAGGTCTGGACTCCAGACGGGAGGACTCCAGGGCGGATGCCTCCTGGGAACTCCATTTGTCCAGGGTCTTGGAAGCCTCTTTGGGATTGTTCTCCTGCTGGGGCGCCAGATCCTTGGCATCGATTTCGACTTTGGGTTCAGACTTGGAATCGGCTTTGTTCTGGGCCCCGTCCGGATTGAAGATCGGCGCCGGAGCCACCTGGGTGAGCCAGGGGGATTTGGCCCCGTCCGGGGTGCGGTCGCCCACCTTGACCTTGGGGGCGGGCTGGGTCTCTTTTTCGGCGATCAAATCACCTGGGGTGCGGACCATGTTGAAAATCACCACCATCAGGATCAGCACAAGGATGATGCCGCCGGTCACCAAAAACAGAAACTGTTCGCGATTGGGTGATGCTTTCATAAGAGCCTTCATGGGTGGCTGGTTCGATGCGTTGGAGCGGACCGGTCCGCGCGCCCTGCCGGCGTCATGCGGATTCTGGTTGCATCCTCAATATGCAAAAATTGGACCATCGCTCCCATTGACGCATCAGTCCCAGTTCAACGCCTTACTCTAAACCGCAACCATTTTGGGATGCGCAGTTTTACTTATAGGGGTCCAGGGGGATTATCCCCCTGGTGGGGTCCAGGGGCGAAGCCCTTGGGACTTTGCTTTTGGCGCGCTTTTCA